>CAZUVA010000122.1:0-4063 GCA_964622755.1 uncultured Zetaproteobacteria bacterium | reverse complement strand
CCACCGGAGACCTGTTCCGCTTTCATGCCGACGGCAATCAGGGCCGGCTCGGCCAGCGTGGTGGCCAGACCTATGGCAAATGCAAAAGCATAAACCCAGCCGAAATGTTCCCATTGCACAGTGGTGACTGAAGAAGCCACTGCACCATATAAAAATGCAGGATCGGTCAATTGCGCCGCCATGATTTCACCAAGTGGGAAAATCGCTTTCTCCAGCCCCATCAGAAACAATGCCAGGCCCAATAGTACATAGGTAAACCCGCGCACCACACGCCAGACATTGGCAATAGGCTGACGCAATACCAACAGCTGAAAACCGAGTAACACAGCGATAATGGGTATGACATCGCGCAGCGTCGACTGCAGTGTATCGACAAACAGCGAGATCAAATTCATAAAATCAACATGCCATAAGCCATCACAAAAATCATCGGCAGCAATGATGCAAACGCAATCAAACCAAAACCATCCAGCAACGGATTACGTCCGCGAATCGATGTTGCCAACCCGATACCGAGCGCCGTTACCAATGGTACCGTAATCGTTGAGGTGGTCACGCCACCCGAATCATAAGCAATGCCGATAATCTCTTTCGGCGCAAACATCGTCATCACCACCACCAGCAGATAACCGGCCATGATACAGAAATGCAACGGCCAGCCGGACAGGATACGCAGCACACCCAGCACAATCGCCGTGCCGACAGACAGTGCAACGGCCAGACGCAAGCCATTGGCATAACCATCCATTGCTTCTGTTGTCGAAGCGATCATGCCACTGTCTGCTGCAATTTGTGCAGCCTTTCCGGCCACTGCAATCAGTGCAGGTTCTGCCACCGTCGTACCGAAACCAAGCAGAAAAGCAAATGCCAGCAGCCAGTAAATATTACCTTTTTTGGCAAACGCATGCGCCATGGCCTCGCCGAGCGGAAACATGCCAATCTCCAGACCACGCACAAACAGTGCCAGACCAATCAGCACCAGTACCAGCCCCTCGAGCATTTCTCCCAGATTGGGAATAGGTTGCCTCAGAACCAGTCCCTGAAAAAACAGGATGACCAGAACAATAGGTGTCAGATCACGCCCCGCCTCAAACAGCGGTCGCATAGCCTCGATCAATGGTTTTGGAATCACTCGCTACCCGGCTGTTTCAACGGCATCACCTCTGATCATAAAAACTGTTTTCGACTGTAACCGAACAACTGATTCTCGACAATGCCCCGATACGCAGATCCCATCAATTTTACAAAACCCATGCATAACGTACCATATCGAACCTATGACTATCCCTGTTGCCATTCTTGGCGCGACCGGTTACACCGGCGCAGAACTGATCCGCTTGATTGAAGCCCATCCTGAATTTGAGGTAGTGCATCTGGGCGCGCATTCCCAGGCAGGTAAACTGGCTGGCGAGGTATTGCCCGGTTGCGCCGGTTCGATTGCGAACATGACTCTGGCTACTGCCGGTGCCACATTACCGGATGAAGTAGAACTGGTGTTTACAGCGCTGCCCCATGGCGCCGCTGCGAACAGCGTTTTTGCGGCGCTTGAAGCGGGGAAAAAGGTCGTCGATCTTTCAGCTGATTTTCGACATAAAAGCCATGATATTTATAAATCTGCCTATGGCACTGATCATCCGCATATCGAGCTGTTTGATGAAGCAGTTTACGGCCTGTGTGAATTTTCCCGTTCCGATGTCTGCGGTGCCAGACTGGTTGCCAATCCCGGCTGCTACCCGACCTCCACATTGCTACCGCTGGTGCCGTTGTTAAAAGCAGACCTGATTGATACCTCAACCATCATTGTCGATTCCAAATCCGGTGCATCCGGTGCGGGAAGGAGTGCCAAAACCGATCTGCTCTATTGTGAGCTGAATGATTCTGTCAAAGCCTACGGACTGCCGAGGCATCGGCATGCCTGGGAGATGGAGGAATGGGCGCTTGGTTTTGGTGGGCATGAAATTCAGCTGCGGTTTGTACCGCATATTCTGCCCATGAGCAGGGGTATGCTGACCACGCTTCATTTGAGTGGCAGTGCGACCAACAGCTGGCATGGTATTTTGCATGAGACCTTTGCAGAAGAACCGTTTGTGCGGGTGCTACCGCAAGGAACACTGCCATCAACGGCAGGTGTATCCGGCAGTAACCGGTGCGATATCGGCATTGCCGTGTTGGGTGCTCATGAAGCTGTCGTTGTAAGTTGCATCGACAATCTGCTCAAAGGCGCATCAGGACAAGCCATCCAGAATGCCAATCTGATGTTTGGACTGGATGAAACAGCCGGTCTGTCAATCCATGCGCTCTGGCCTTGATTCATGCATCCACGGTTTAGAATTCTGAACAAAACTGGAGTTCTAAACAAAATCGGGGTTCTGAAAAAAGTCGGGATTCTGAGCAAAATCAAATCCCTGAACCAACCACTGCGAATCACGATCGGCAATGATTCGGATCACTGGCAGCGGTCAGCCACGCTGCGCGCCTATATCGTAATGATTCTGGTTGCCTCACTGTTGCTTGCAGCCATCATGATCGGCCACGCCCTTTTCCCGTCAGCGCAGCAAACCGCATTACTCGATCAGCTGACACAGTTACAACAGAAACAGGATCGACTCACCGGCAAGCTGGCAGAGACCGAAGCACTGCTGTCACTGAGCAATGGACAGATTGACGGGCTGAAACAGGAGATGGCCCTGTTGGGTTCTGAGAACAACATCATGAAAAAGCGGCTTGCTATGTTCGAAGATGTACTGGCGGCCAGAAAAGTCAGCGGCATTCATTTCCTGAGACCTATAGCCACCTGGCGGGATAACCATACCATTGCTTATCAACTGATTCTGGTGAAAGGTGAAAACTATCCCCGCTGGATCAAGGGGCATCTCTCATTCACCGTCACCGGTGCTGATGGCAAATCCATCCCGCTCAACCCAAAAAAAGCGAACAACAGCAAAGTCGAAATGAAAACACATGCGTTCATGGAAGGGACACTGATCTGGCCTCAGCAATGGCTGCCCGACAGATTAACCGTCACACTGATTGATCATCTTGGTCGGCAAAAAGGAACGATTGAAATCCCGATTTTCAGCTCATCTTCACAAGTTCCCCTCGACAGGAATATCCCGGAGTCCTCGCTATGATCAAACATTACCTGCACTGGAATCCGGAAATTGCCGCATCGGCTTTTATCGCTGAGTCTGCTGATGTAATTGGCCGCGTAAAAATCGGAGAAAATGCCAGTATCTGGTACCAGAGCGTACTGCGCGGCGATGTCCACGATATTGTCGTGGGCGATCGTTCCAACATTCAGGATCACTGCCTGCTGCATACCAGCGCAGGTGTTTCCCCCTGTATTGTCGGTAACGATGTTACGGTCGGCCATCAGGTGATTCTGCATGGCTGCGAAATTCAGGATTTCTGTCTGGTCGGCATGGGCTCTATCATCATGGATCAGGCGGTGCTGGAAGAAGGATGTTTTCTGGCCGCCGGTTCACTGGTGACGGAGCGAAAGGTGCTGCGTGGCGGTTATCTGTATGCCGGTTCCCCGGCCCGTGAATTGCGGGAACTGCGTGATGAGGAAAAAGCATTCCTGCAACGCTCAGCCGCACATTATGTCGAAGTCGCCCGCAATCATAAACAGGAGCCATCACCCGATGCCTGATCCGGAACCATCCATACCTGAACGGTTTAATTCTGAGCGATTTAATTCTGGACGATTCGCCGCCATTGATATCGGTTCCAATACCTTTCGCCTGCTGATTGCCGAGGTTTCTTCGTCCGGCAGCACTACGCCATGGCATACCATCTATTATACCCACCGTATCATCCGCCTTGGCGAAGGTCTGCATCACACCGGTCGGCTGACTGAAACCGCCATGCAACGGGCCATGCAGGCTTTTGGTGACTATGCGGAACTGCTGACTCATTATCGGGTTTCGCCGGATCATGTGTCTGCCACTGCTACAGCCGCCATGCGTGATGCCGAAAATGGCACGGCATTCCGCAATCGCGTGGCAGAAGAAACAGGTATTGATATTCATATTATCGAAGGCGAAACTGAAGCGAATATGTC
>CAZUVA010000121.1:0-4067 GCA_964622755.1 uncultured Zetaproteobacteria bacterium | reverse complement strand
CGTCTCGATCAATTCAAATCCATCAGCAAAGAAGTGGTGGATATCCTCTTCCCCATATCGCCCCGGCGGCCCCTGTTCCCGTGTTTCATCCTGGTGGAAACATTTGAGCAGCAATAATCCCTGTGGTTTGAGCAAACGCCGTACCGTAGCCAGATATGCCTGTTGGTCGGCAGGTTTAGTAAAACAGTGGAAAACACCACGATCAAGAATCAGGTCAAATGGGCCGACGAGATTGCTATCCAGCACATCATCAACATGGCATTCAACTGATACGTTTTCTGTGTCGGCGAGTTGTCGGGCGGATGTCACAGCACTTTGTGAAATATCGCTGGCTGCGACACTGAAACCCAGTTTAGCCAAGGCAACTGCCTGTGTTCCGGGGCCACAGCCGATATCAAGCACATCGCCTGCCGTAATATCAAACTGTTTCAGTGCCTGTGCAAAATCAGCATCCAGATCACGATAGAACCATGGCAACAGTTGCACTGGTGTTTCCTGATAGCGTGCTTCCCAGCCTGCATTTACAGGGGCCTGCCATGGCAAGTCCCATTCCCCATCATGAACAATCAGCTCCAGTGGTTTGCGTGTTCGCGCTTCTGTTTCCATGGGCTGAAATTCCTTCCCCAGCTTTGTCACATCACCGGGATAACCAATAGCAACCACGCTCATAACATGCATCTGATCCGGCAGCGCAAATGCCTGTTTCAAGGCATCGGGATCAAAACCACCCATCTGATGGCATACCAACCCCATTGCCTCCGCTTGCAGGCAGAGGCAAATCGTAGCTTGCCCCGTATCATATTCGGCCCAACGGTTGAGCTTGTCGTTATGCGAAAATGCCGGTTCTGCAAGCGAAACGATCAGCACCGGAGCATGTCTGGCCCAAAGCTGATTTTTAGATGCCAATACCGCAGCCACTTTGTCCCAGTTCGTTTTGTCAGCAAATCGATCTGTAATAATATAATGCCACGGTTCCTCGCCAAAACAGGACGGAGCCCAGCGTGCTGCTTCCAGACAGGATGCGATCAATTCGGCTGCAACCGGCTTTTCACTATCAAAAGCGCGCGTACTCCAGCGCTCTGCAAACAAACGCTCAACCGGCGCCTGCACATTCATACGTTGTTGGGCCATGTTTTCTCCTTTTTCGGATACTCTGACTTTCTTCATAGCACCCTTACAATTCGTTGTGGGAGCCATCGCAGAAGGGTGGATTTTTGGTCTGCTTGCACTGGCACAAAGCCACCGTTTGTTTCTCGGTAATTTCAACCACCTGCGGAGTAAACTCGCTGCCCTCATGTGAACCATCGCAAAACGGCTGATTCTTTGACCGGCCACAAGCGCACCAGTTATAGGTTCCGGGCTCCAATTCCAGCACAGCCGGTTCTTTTGCTGCTATCGTCGGTTTAGTCATGACTGCCCCCCTGTTTACGATGCTGTTTGTGTATCTGTTTATGGAATGCGGTAAATTCATCCCGACTGATTGAGCCGTCGTGGTTGGCATCCACCTTATCGAAATGAGCTTGATGATCTTTCTCATCAAGCACACCATCGCCATTAGCATCCATGTAGACAAAGCGTTTTTCCGCCTGTTTTGTTGTGGCGGACATAAACTCGGCTTTCGTCGTTTTGCCATCGTGGTTGACATCGGCCTGCTTGAGCATGTGATGCATGCCGCCGTGATGTCCCATGCCTTCAGCCTGTGCAGACGTAGAAGCGAGTGCCAATAGTGCAATAGATATGATTATATGTTTTTTCATTGATTCCTCCTTTGGTGATTTTACAGGTATGTTCAAAACAGTTTGGTACGCAGACCTTCGATAGACAGAAATAACTCTACATTTTCCGAAACCGCTCCAAGCATGCCGGATTTTTTCATTTTATAATCGGACAAGTGCAATGTGGCGTGTCCTTCAAAGCCACGACGATAGCCACCCCACGGGTCGGAGCCGGTACCGATTTGTGTGACCTTGATGGCAACATTTTTGGTAACGCCGTGCAATGCCAGTTTGCCGCGCAGGATGCCGGTTTTCTTGCCGGTTGACTCATAAGACGTGCTGGTGAACGTGGCCTTGGGATATTTGGCCACATCGAAAAAGTCTTCACTGCGCAGATGCTTGTTACGTTCAGCATGATTCGTATCGAGGCTGGCCGTATCAATTGTCACACTAACGCTGTTTTTTTCAGGTTTGCGTTCATCATAAGAAAAATGACCGTTAAATGTCCGAAATGATCCAAGCAGCCAGCTGTAACCCAGATGTTTGACCTTGAACTGGATAAAAGCATGCTGACCCTTGATATCGATATCATATTGCTCTGCCTGTGCCGGCCAGGCTGCTACAACAGTCAGCAGCAAGGCTGCGATCAGGTTTTTTAATCTCATATATATCCTCCTTTGGTGATTTTACCGGATTTTATCCCCGGGCGATGCCCAGCATACGCAGTAACGTGGTGTCTTTATCAATCCAATGGTGTTTCAGTGCTGCTCCGGCATGTAGCCCTGCCAGGCACATCATGGCCCAGGCAGAAGCCCAGTGAATTTTACCGATCAGATCATTCCCGATTAAAGCGGCCTGTTGTTTATCAAACGTCAACGTGGCCGGCACCGTGAACCATCCGAATACATCAACACCAACCCCTTCAGCTGTTGGAATCAGATAACCGGATATCAACACAGTAAACATCAGCACATAATGCAGCCGATGCACCAACAGCGCGACCACTTGTTCCCACCATTCCCCTATCAGTTCAGGGCGTGCATTGATCAACCGCCATAAAAAACGGAACAGCAACACGATCAACAACAGGATACCAATGCCTTTGTGTATTTCGGGTGCATCGTGATACCAGCGATCATAGTAAGTAAGCTCGGTCATCCAGAAACCGAGCGCAAACATGCCGAACAGAGCCAGCGCCATCAGCCAATGCAATACAATGGAAACCCACCCGTAAGATATTGATGTATTGCGCAGCATTCGATCTCCTGTCCAGTTCCAATGGATGAAATATTCGCCACCTTAATGATTTATAAAAAGCATAAAAAATCGATAGACTTGATTAACTTTATATATCATTTATACTTGGATTATGACACTGGAACAGTTGCGCTCCCTATGTGCCGTAGTCGAAAGTGGTGGCTTTCATGCCGCTTCCGAAACACTTTTCCGCAGCCAGTCAGCAGTCAGTATCGCGATTAAAAATTTGGAACAGGAATTGGGCCTGTCACTGTTTGATCGTCGGAAATACCGGCCGGCACTGACTTCAGAGGGGCAGGTTATCTACGGCAAAGCCAAAAGCATCCTCTCCCGGTGCGAAGAGCTTTCCAGTATTGCCGGTCATTTCGCCCAGGGTGAGGAAACAGAAATTTCCATTGCGCTGAGTGCTATTGCCCCGGTCGAGCAAGTGCTGGATGTCATCAAACAGATTTCCGAATCTGCCCCGGCCACACGTATGAGCCTGCAGATTGAGAACATGGGGGGAACACTGGAGCGCCTGCAGGAAAAGGCAGTCGATTTTGCCATTGCCGAACGATTTATGCCGATTGATCATACCGAAGAAGTACGCCTGACCTCCACCGAAATGGTCAGTGTGATTTCCGCCGGATTCCCGTTGGCAACCCGTTACCCATCCATCAATGCAGCTGATCTGGAGCGATATGTACAAGTCGTGGTGCGTGACACCAGCCGCAACCAGCCCCGGCAAAGTGCCGGCATACTCGAAGGTGCTTCACAATGGCTGGTCAACGATTTTGACATGAAAAAACGCATGATCCTCTCCGGCTCTGCCTGGGGTCGCATGCCACGCCACCGCGTTGCCGAAGAACTTGCTGATGGTCGCTTGCTGGAACTTTCCGGCAAAGAGTTGGAACCGTTACAGATAGATATGTTTCTCATTCGCCGCTCGAATGAGCCCATGGGCCCCATCGGCGAACGCCTGTGGCAGCTACTTCAGCAATGTGAGTATTGAGTGCTCAGATAGTCAATTTTCAAGGTACATTGGTTTGCCATCAGCCAATGCCAGCCAGCCTTTGGCGATGCGGTAGATCACCCAGATGGCAACTCCGATCAGGA
>CAZUVA010000120.1:0-4140 GCA_964622755.1 uncultured Zetaproteobacteria bacterium | reverse complement strand
ACATAAGTGCTACGTTCAGCCGCCCGAGGAATTATTTTTGTCCATCGATTTTTAAATGCAGGGCGAGCCATAACCGAATGTTGAAATCCAAATAATATAATCAGGCCTAGATTAATTGATATTGCGGTACTCAGTGACCCAGGGATACCTGATTCAATATGTGTTGGGAGAAAATCCCACCCGCCAACAAACAGGATGAACCAGACAAGTCCCCCAAGACCGACTGCATATGAGAGTAACCCATAGATAAAAATAACTAATCGACTCATAGAAGTTCTTCCTTATTGTAGAGAACAAATTCTTCTTTGCCATAACTAGCTGAATATGAGTAATCGATATTCTTCATATTGATCTCCTATAGGTGGATGTTTATTCCTTCATATCGCCTATTGGATACGAAAAGAGGAATGGACGATTGTTCGCCGGATTCATCATGGGCGTGGCTGTTTGACCTGTCAAACGAGGTGATGCGTTGCCTGGTTGTGCTGGGGTTGAATGGTGCGCAAATCTGGCGAGTATGCCTCGCAGTGTGTGAGAACAAGGAGAGCGTATGATGGCTTATCGTTCGGTGACCGAAGCGCAGCAGTGTATTTTATTGCATCTATCCACGATGCAGCCGGAGGCTGTGGTCTTGCATGACTCTCTGGGACGCGTATTGGCGGAGGATGCGGCGGCGAATCGCAATCATCCGCCTTACGATGTGTCAGCCATGGACGGTTATGCGGTGCGTTTTTCCGATATTTCCGGAGCGACAAAAGATGCGCCGGTTCGCTTAAACATTGTCGATGATATTCGTGCCGGGCAAATGCCGCAGGTGAAAATTCTGCAAGGCCGGGCGGCGCGTATTATGACCGGTGCTCCGACACCGGCAGGGATCGATACGGTGATCCGTGTCGAGGATACCGAACAGAGCGGCAATGATGTGTCGGTTCTTGTGCCGTCGGGGAAGGGCGCAAATATACGTTTGCTGGGCGAGAATTTGCGGAATGGCGAAGTCGTGCTTTCTGCGGGCACGGAAATTACGCCGGGCGTGCTGGCTATTCTGGCCATGGTCAAGCAGAAGCAGGTTTCGGTGTTCTCGCGTCCTACCGTGGCGATTCTTTCCACCGGTGACGAGTTGGAAGGTATCGATGAGGCTATCGACGAGGACAAAATTCCCGATGCCAATTCGCATGCGCTGTTTGCGCAGTGCAGGGCGCTCGGTATTACGCCAACGTTGCTTGGTATTGCACATGACAATCCGATCGAACTCAGGGCTAAACTGGTACAAGGGTTGAAACACGATGTGTTGCTGGCTTCCGGAGGCGTATCGGTAGGCCACCACGATTTTGTGCGTCCGATGCTGGAGGCGCTGGGCATCACCATGCATTTCTGGCGCGTGGCCATGCGACCGGGCCATCCGCTGGCGTTTGGTACGTCAGAAGACGGGACTGCGGTGTTCGGTCTGCCGGGAAATCCGGTAGCCAGCATGGTTTGTTTTGAGCAATTTGTAAGCCCGGCTCTGAGATCCATGATGGGACATAGGAAACTCTTCCGCCGCACGATTTGTGCACAGCTTGGCCATGATATGAAAGATCGCGCAGGACGCGCCCATCTGGTTCGAGTGCAACTATCCCGTGATGAAACGGGTAGCTATATAGCGACATCCACCGGAGCTCAGGGCAGCGGTATATTGCTCTCGATGGCTATGGCTGAAGGGTTTATGTTGATCCCGGCTGAATCGGAGGGGTTTAAAGCCGGTGATTCAGTGACCGTGCAACTATTGCAGGGTATGAATTTTCAAGAGGATGCGAATATTTAGTTGTATCAAATGTCATACCCCGCGAAGGTGGATATCCATGTTATGCAGTGGATTCCCAATCAAGTTGGGAACGACGAAGGACTTTATCTGTGAAAAAGGATTTACAATGAAAACAAAAATTGGATTTATCACAGTGTCGGATCGTGCCAGCCGAGGAGAATATGAAGATCTGGGTGGCCCTGCCATGGAGACATGGTTTGAGCGCGTTTTAACGTCTGAATGGGAGGCGGTGAGACGCGTGATTCCTGATGATCAGGGTGGTATTGAAGCCACATTGAAAGAGCTGGCAGACATCGAACACTGCTGCCTGATTGTCACCACCGGAGGCACAGGCCCTGCTGTACGTGATGTGACGCCTGAGGCTACGGAAGCCGTGTGTGAAAAGATGATGCCCGGATTCGGCGAATTGATGCGGCAGGAATCGCTCAAGTTTGTGCCTACTGCTATTCTTTCACGCCAGACAGCCGGGGTTCGCGGGAAATCGCTAATCATCAATCTGCCGGGGAAACCGTCAGCGATTGATGATTGTCTAAATGCGGTTTTTCCTGCTGTTCCATACTGTATTGATCTGCTTGAAGGCCCTTATATGGAAGCTTCTAATGAGCAGTGTAAAGTATTTCGTCCCAAACATGCACAAAAGAGATCGTAGATGGAGATGGCAATACGCCATCTTGACAGGTTTTTGATGACTATCAGGGTTACAGCTTATTTTGAAAACAGGATAAAGACACAGGGAGAGAAATCATGAAAATGATAGCTGCAGTGATTAAGCCGTTTAAAGTAGATGATGTGAAAGACGCATTGCTGGAAATCGATATTTCCGGCATGACGATTACCGAGGTGAGAGGGCATGGCCGACAGAAAGGTCATACCGAATTATATCGCGGTGCTGAATATAATGTGGATTTTGTGCCCAAGACGGAAGTGAAAGTTGCCGTACCTGATGATCGTGTGAATGAAGTGATTGAGGCAATTCGTTCGGCAGCCTGTACGAATAAAATCGGCGATGGCAAGATTTTTGTAACATCGCTAGAGCGCGTGGTGCGTATCCGCACCGGCGAAGAAAATCAGGATGCTTTGAGCTAAACAAATGAATTTTGGGGAGATGAACTAGAATGAACACAGCGGGCTTTGATGTCTTTTTTCTAACCATGGGCGCAGCCATGGTGCTGGCAATGCATGCCGGATTCGCATTTCTGGAAGTGGGAACGGTACGCAAGAAAAATCAGGTGAATGCACTTGTACGGGTGATTACCGATTTTGGTTTTTCCACCGTGGCGTATTTCTTTGTCGGTTTTTCCGTGGCCTACGGTATCAATTTTTTTGCTCCGGTACCCGAGTTGAATGTAATAGGTGGCGCTTCCAACGGTTATGAAATGGTTCATTTTTTCTTTCTGCTAACCTTTGCTGCGGCGATTCCAGCCATTATATCGGGCGGTATTACCGAGCGTGTAAGGTTCTGGCCCAATGTACTGGCGACAGTATTGATTGTGGCGCTGGTCTATCCTTTCTTCGAGGGCTTGATCTGGGCCGAAAATTACGGATACCAGGCATGGCTGGAGGCCAGCTTTGGTGCGCAGTTCCATGATTTCGCAGGTTCCGTGGTAGTGCATGCCATGGGTGGTTTCCTGGCTTTGGGTGCTGTGGTGATGCTGGGTGCGAGAAAGGGGCGTTATGGTCGGGACGGGCGGATCAATGCGATTCTGCCGTCAAATATTCCTTTTCTGGCGCTGGGCTCGTGGATACTGTGCGTCGGCTGGTTCGGGTTTAATGTGATGAGTGCCGGTAATGCAACAGCCGCTTCCGGTCTGGTGGCAATAAACTCCTTGCTAGCGATGGTGGGTGGCCTGCTGGCTGCACTGGTGGCTGGCAAGAATGATCCCGGTTTTGTGCATAACGGCGCACTGGCCGGGTTGGTTGCGATCTGTGCCGGTTCTGATCTTGTACACCCTGTCGGTGCGCTGGTGATTGGTGCGGTGGCCGGAACCGTTTTCGTATTGGGGTTTGAATTCATACAGAATAAACTGAAAATTGATGATGTATTAGGGGTGATCCCGTTACATGGGATATGCGGTGCATGGGGTGGTGTTGCCGCAGGCATTTTTGGTGCGACGTCGATGGGTGGTGCCGGCGGCGTGACATTTCTAGCACAATTGGTTGGCACACTCACCGGTGTGGCGATTGCTGTTGCAGGCGGGTTTATTGTGTACGGTATCGTCAAATCTATGATGGGGATTCGTTTGTCCGAGGAAGATGAGTTCAGGGGCGCTGACCTGGCAATTCACAATATCAGTGCCAATCCAGAAGATGATATGGCAGCCCATTAGCCTTTATGATTG
>CAZUVA010000119.1:0-4142 GCA_964622755.1 uncultured Zetaproteobacteria bacterium | reverse complement strand
ACACGTTCTAGTGGTGTCTTACGAGCCACGTCGTTACTCCTTAATTCCATCAAATTATAAAAGAACAGTCTCTTTTACTTACTAATGCTTTTACTATTAAATCTTCTTACCACTCAAAACTGCAAGCACTGTAGCCAGCGCCTTCAAACACTTACCAGCGGAAGTGAGAGAATGCCTTATTTGCTTCAGCCATACGATGTGTTTCATCACGCTTCTTATAAGCGGAACCACGCTCATTAATCGCATCAGCCATTTCATTACCTAGGCGCTCTGCCATTGTATGCTCTGAACGTTTGCGCGAATACTCTACCAGCCAACGTACAGCCAGAGACTGCTGCCTACGATCAGAAACTTCGATCGGCACCTGATAAGTAGCGCCACCCACACGGCGGGATTTTACTTCCACCTGCGGACGCACAGCTTCCAGCGCCTGATGCAGAATCGCCAACGGCTCAACGCCTGACTTCTGTGATGCAATATCCATCGCATCATAAACAATCGCTTCAGCAATATTCTTCTTACCGGCCAGCATGACTTTATTGACTACGGTAGAAACTCGTGTGTCACCAAACTTGGCATCCGGAACAATCGGACGGCGGCTAACGGGACCTTTACGTGGCATATCTAAATTCCTCTTTCCTTACTTAGGACGCTTAGCGCCATACTTCGAGCGAGCCTGTTTACGGCCTTCAACACCCGTTGTATCCAACACGCCGCGCAGAATATGATAACGCACGCCCGGCAAATCCTTTACACGACCACCGCGAATTAATACCACGGAATGCTCTTGCAACTTGTGGCCCTCACCCGGAATGTAGGCAGTCACTTCCATACCATTGGTCAAACGCACACGCGCTACTTTACGCAGAGCCGAGTTCGGCTTCTTAGGCGTAGTGGTATAAACACGCGTACATACGCCGCGACGCTGTGGGCAAGCCTGCAAAGCAGGGACTTTATTAATCTTGCGCTTGTCCTTGCGCGGCTTGCGAATCAACTGATTGACTGTTGGCATTGTTACCTCATCTCCATTGTTCACTACGCTGAAACACCATAAAAAAAAGGAGCTCCGGCGAAGGGTCGCGAACCATAGTGTCGGCCAATATGACTGTCAATAGCTTTTGCGCCTGTTCTTTTCAAATGCCGATACGCAGTTTATTTCAGGCTATGCCAGCGCCTGTTTGATCGATTCACATGCTTTCTTGGCATCTGAGAACAGCATCATAGTTTTGTCCATATAAAATAAATCATTATCCAGTCCGGCATAACCCGGAGACAGGGAACGTTTTATGACAATTACATGCTGCGCTTTAGAGACTTCCAGAATCGGCATACCGTAAATCGGGCTGGCAGGGTCGGACTTGGCCGCCGGATTGGTTACATCGTTGGCGCCAATCACCAACGCCACATCCGTATCGGAAAATTCGGAATTGATTGCATCCATTTCAAATACGATATCGTAGGGTACGTCGGCTTCAGCCAATAGAACATTCATGTGCCCCGGCATACGTCCGGCCACCGGATGAATGGCAAATTTCACATCCAGCCCCTGCCCCAGCAGTTCATCCACCATTTCTTTCAAGGCATGCTGCGCGCGCGCCACAGCAAGTCCGTAACCCGGCACAATGACCACTGATCGCGCATTGCTGATCAGGAAGGCCGCATCTTCGGCCGCTCCGCTCTTGAATGGACGATCTGCCACCTGCCCGGCTGCACCGCTGCCAGCCACTGCATCACCGCCAAAACCGCCCAGCAACACATGAATCAGCGAACGATTCATCGCCTTGCACATAATATAAGATAGTATCGCACCGGATGAGCCGACCAGCGCACCGGCCACAATCAACATATTATTACCCAGCGTAAAACCGATGCCGGCCGCCGCCCAGCCGGAGTATGAATTGAGCATCGACACAATCACCGGCATATCCGCACCGCCAATCGGCACGATCAGCAATACGCCCAATACCAGCGCCACACCCAGCATGAGCATAAACGGCAGCGTCGCCTCACCCATGCAAAATAATATACCCGCACCAATCATCACGATTCCCAGTATCAGATTCAGCAGATGTTGTCCGCCGAACACCAGCGGTTTACCAGACAGAATCCCCTGCAATTTTCCGAAGGCAATCAGTGATGCAGTAAACGTGATCGCACCAATAAAAGTACCGAGAAATAACTCGATGCGACTGGCCATATATAACCCGCCCGCAGTATTGGCAATGCCATAGGCGACCGGATCAACAAAAGCGGATACAGCAATCAACACTGCCGCCAATCCGACCAGCGAATGCATAAAGGCCACTGTTTGAGGCATATGCGTCATCGGCACTTTGCGCGCCACCGTGCCGCCAATCAAACCGCCAACTGCAATAGCCGCCACAATCCAAGCGTAACTCTGTACCGCGTCCATCTGCAAAGTCACCAGAGCTGCAATCCCCATGCCCAGCATACCCAGCGCATTACCGCGTCGCGCCGTTTCCGGACTTGCCAAACCCTTGAGTGCAAAAACAATCAGCACCGATGCAAGCAGGTAGGCCATCGCCACCATATTGACTGATAGCATAGTCGCCCCTATTTCCGCTTCTTAAACATGGCCAGCATACGCTGCGTCACCATGAAACCGCCAAAGATATTTACCGCCGCAAGACCCACTGCGACCAACCCCAGCACGGTAGCCAGACTCATTTCAACCGGGCCTGCGGCCAGCAATGCGCCGACAATAATAATACTCGAAATGGCATTGGTAACACTCATCAGCGGCGTATGCAGTGCCGGCGTCACCGTCCAAACCACATGATAACCGACAATAATGGCTAACACGAAAACAGTGAATGAAAAAACAAACGGATCAACAGCAGAAACGTGTCCCGCCTGTGCCGCGTGCTCGTTAGCGACCTGTGCTATTGCTGCGGCATTCACGATGTTTCCTCCTTCGGCAACAGCTGCGGCTTGAAAAACTCGCCGCCGGCACATAACAATGCCGCCTCAACCACTTCATCTTCCCGGTTGATCTGCAAGCTGCCATCACCTTGCAACATCGGTGTAATAAAATTAAACAGATTGCGTGCATACAGGCTACTGGCATCAGTAGCCATCAGAGCCGGAATATTGGTAATCCCGACCAGCGCTACGCCATGCCTGATAACCACTGCATCCGGTTCGGACAACGGGCAATTGCCCCCCATTTCAACGGCCATATCGACAATCACCGAACCGGCTTTCATGCTCTGCACCATTTCTTCGGTAATCAATACAGGGGCCGGACGTCCCGGAATCAATGCTGTGGTAATAATGATATCCGATTTAGCAGCATGCTCGGCAATCAATTCAGCCTGGCGCCGCTTGTAGTCATCATCCATCTCTTTAGCATAGCCGCCTGCATCTTCGGCATCTGCATCAGCCGCTACTTCAACAAATTTTGCTCCCAGACTCTCCACCTGCTCCTTGGCCGCAGCACGCACATCAAAGGCTTCGACATTCGCTCCCATACGCCTCGCTGTAGCAATGGCTTGCAATCCAGCCACGCCGGCGCCCATCACCAGCACTTTGGCCGGCTGCACTGTGCCGGCAGCTGTCATCAACATCGGGAAAAAGCGCTGGTAATGTTCCATGGCCAACAGTACAGATTTGTAACCGGCGATATTAGCTTGCGATGATAACACATCCATGCCCTGAGCCCGCGAAATACGCGGAACCATTTCCATACAAAAACAGGATAACCCGGCATCAGCATAATCCTGCAGCAACGGATTGCCGAATGGTGCCACCAGACTAGCCACTGCCGCACCCTTTTTGATATGCGTGAGCTCTTCTTTATTGAGCGGACTCACTTTCAGCACCAGATCGGCATCGGCACAAGTCGCCGTAAAATTATCGGCCACCCGAACGCCTTGTTCGATATAGGCATCGTCCGGGTAATTAGCCGCCGCTCCTGCCTGTTTTTCGAGCACCACATCGCAACCGGCGGCAATAAATTTCTTTACCGTCTCGGGCGTAGCTGCCACGCGTTTTTCATGGGGTTGTGTTTCTGCTGGAACAGCGATCAACATGCATTAGTCTCCAGATTATCTAACCACTGCCTGATGTGCATGTCAGCGGTTGCTGAATTGTAGGGTTATCAGGCTGTTTTACAAGCGCAA
>CAZUVA010000118.1:0-4153 GCA_964622755.1 uncultured Zetaproteobacteria bacterium | reverse complement strand
GAAAATCGCTGCGCTTGCTGCTGATTTGCCGGAAGAACAGCGGCAACAGGTACTTGAGCTGATTAACGGCTGGAGGTCGGATGTCCGCTATGCGCCGCGTGAAACGTATATAGAAGCGCTGAGTTTTACTTCCCGAAATGGCGCGCATTATGGGAAAGCCAGAGATGTCAGTGCCACGGGCGTATTTATTGTGACATCTGCCGAGTTTGAAGAGGGCATGCAGGTAAAGTTGGCATTGACGTTTATTTCTGCACCGAACCCGGTTCGACTCAGTGGTACGATTGTGCGAAAAACCGAGGCGGGGATTGCTGTGCAATTTGATGCAGGCAGAAGCAGTCAAGTCAAAGAACTGGAATCCATCATTTCAAAGCAGATGCTTATTCTTCATCGCAAGTAAGCCGGAGTACCCGCTACCAGCTGTCTTTTCTTTTCCTGATATCACTGAATACCGCAAGTGGTTCGGAACTGATGTTGTGTGCGGCTGCATAGTTCTGACAAAAAGCAGGATCAAGCGGTCGCAAAAATGGATTGGTCGCCCTTTCCATGTCGATAGATGATGGAATTGTTGGTTGATTCTGGTTTCTGCGGTTTGTGTCGGCAATGATGCGCGCGGTCAGGGCTGGATTGTTGACATCAATGACGCTGGCATAAGCCAGATTGGCCAAGGTATATTCGTGGGCACAATAAATCTTTGTTTTGCCATCGAGTACTGCGAGTTTGTTCAGGCTATGCCACATCTGTACTGCCGAGCCTTCAAACAATCTGCCACAACCGGCTCCGAACAGGGTGTCGCCACAAAACAGAGCATCGTTGATCAAATAGGTAATATGGCCTTTGGTGTGCCCCGGAACGTCCTGAACCGAAACATCCAGATCCGGAAGCATCGGTGGTGAAACTTCCGATACGGTGATATCAATGCCGGGAATACGTTCTGCATCACCCTCTGCTCCGATAATCAGGCAGCCGAAGTCTTTTTTCAGTGATAGGTTCCCGTCGGTGTGATCCCAGTGATGGTGGGTGTTGAAAATATGAGTGAGTGGTTTGCCCAGCCGCCTGCAGGCTTTACGCACTGAAACGGCTTCGGCAGGGTCGACTGCAACCAGCGCATTGCTTGAATCAGCTTCAATGAGATAGATATAATTATCCCGCAAAGCCGGTAGCTGATGAACAGTAAAGCCGGTATGTTGATAAGACCACATGCCGGCAGTTTAGTGAATTATTGAATATGTGCATCTGTTTGCTGATGCGAGACCAGGGGAAACACCATGTCACACGGTTCAACCAGAGCAGTACTCACTGCAGTTGCCAGCAATGCCATAGTAACGGTTGCCAAGTTTGTCGGTTTTTCTTTTTCGGGTTCCAGTGCCCTGCTGGCTGAAGCGGTACATTCGCTGGCAGATACTGCCAATCAGGGGCTTCTGCTGCTTGGTTTAAGGCGTTCTGCCCGTCAGGCGGATGAAGAGCACCAGTTTGGTTATGGCCAGGAACGTTATTTCTGGAATTTGATTTCTGCGGTCACTATTTTCTTTCTCGGTTGTGTTTATACAGTCATGCATGCGCTGGAACAGCTCAGACACGAACACACTCCCGAATTTTCATGGATTCCTTTTATCATTCTGGGTTTTGCTTTTGTGATGGAAGGGTATTCGTTGTTGGTCGCGCTGGTTGAATTCAGGCATCAATGCCGGCAAGCAGGCAAAACCTTCAGGGCCTATCTGGTAGAAACGCGAGATCCGACGACATTGGCGGTGCTGATTGAAGATTCAGCTGCCATATTCGGTTTGCTCATAGCGCTGATCGGCATGGGGCTTGCCGCATATACTGGTTTTGCATTGTTCGACGGCATTGCTGCAATCTGCATTGGATTGTTGATGGGCGGGCTGGCCTTTTTCCTGGCTGCGACCAATCGCAAATATCTGCTCAATCATTCCAATGAAGAGGTCGATGAAATTGCCTCCAGGTTATGGCAGGCCGATGATCAGGTGCAGTCGGTGCAGCGTATCAACAGCATCGTACTCTCTCCTGAAGATACCTTGCTGATGGCCGAGGTCGAACTGCGTGAAGAGGCTATTTTTGCCGATATGACGCAGGAGGAAATCAGTCGGGCGATTCGATTTATGCATAAGCTGGATGATATTCGCAGTTCTCTGGAAGATGATGTCAGTCGCGTTGCGCCGGAAACAAAGCACATCTTTATCGAATTCACTGCACCGAAAGATAAGCCCGAAAAACAGTAGGGTGGTGCATGCCGGATGATTGGCATAAACTTTCCCTCCGATTTCTGATCGCATAAAATATTAAGGAGTTTTTTATGAGTGTACTGGTTGGCAAACAGGCCCCCGATTTTACCGCTGCCGCTGTGATGGCGGACGGCTCTATCAATGAGAATTTTTCACTGTCCGATTACAGCGGAAAATATGTCGTATTATTCTTTTATCCGCTGGACTTCACGTTTGTATGTCCGTCCGAACTGATTGCCTTTGATCACCGTATCAAGGAATTCGAAGATCGTGGCGTACAGGTGATAGGTTGCTCCATTGATTCCCAGTTCACGCATTCGGCCTGGCGCAATACTGCTGTTGATGCCGGTGGTATCGGTGCAGTGGCCTATCCGTTGGTGGCTGATGTAAAACATGGAATCTGTCAGTCCTATGATGTGGAATTCGCTGATGCCGGCGTAGCTTTCCGTGGTTCTTTCCTGATTGATAAGAATGGCACAGTCATGCATCAGGTGGTCAATCATCTGCCTCTGGGTCGTAATATTGATGAAATGCTACGCATGATTGATGCATTGCAGTTTACAGAAGAGCACGGCGAAGTATGTCCGGCAGGCTGGAACAGAGGTGACAAGGGCATGGTGCCTGATGCCGATGGCGTGGCATCTTATCTGGCAAACGAAGCTGATAAATTGTAATAATCAATTCGGTTGATGTATTGAAAAAGCGCCTCTTCGGAGGCGCTTTTTTTATGACCTGTAACTGGGGAGTGCTCCGTTTATGCCGGGACATCCTCCGGTTGTTGGTGGAAGCGGGTGAGCAAAGCATTTTCGGCGCGCCAGAAAGCAACTGGATCATCCACATCGATCCAGAAACGGCCATCAATATCGAACGTGCGCGCCTTGCCTGTCGAGGCAAGTAATTCAACACCGTTGGATAGACCTGTGTTGCCGGTTGCGAGGGATGTCTGAGTCAGTGCTTCAAATATGCCCGGTGTGCACAGGAAGATTCCTGTATCATAGGCATTGAAATCCTCTAAACCTTTGCCGATTGCGCTAATGCCTCCCTGTTCGACACAAACGCGGGTAACATCATCGAGATCGACCAGCGGGTTATCCAGTTGACTGTCCACGGCGAGGGTAAGGCCATCATCGTAGTCGGTGGCATGGATCAGATCACGGGCGATGTCGGGGTCGAACACATGATCTGTCATCAGCAGCAGGAACGGTTCATACAGATAGTCAACTGCACACAATACCGAGATCCCGTTATCCGTATCCTGCCACCGTTCATTGAAAATCGTTTGAATGGGAATATTCAGTCGTTTACTCAGTCGACCCAGAAAGGCGTCAACGCGCTCATGATGATGACCAGTGACCACATAGAAATCATTTGCACCTGCCTCAAGTGCGGATTCAATGGTGCGCTCGATCAGGGCGATACCAAACAGAGGGATGAGCGGTTTGCACTGGCCTTTTTTTTGCAGGCGTCGGCCTTTGCCGGCTGCAATAATCAGGCATTTCATGATGTTTCTCCATGGATGAAGCGTTCCAGGTTCTGAAAAGCTTCATCATCCGTGAACTGTTTGGGTGGATGCTTGCAAAAATAGGCGGACGGGGCTTCCAGAATGCCGCCAATACCGCGATCCAGCGCCAGTTTGGCACAGCGAATAGCGTCAATAGCGACACCGGCCGAATTCGGCGAATCTTCTACAGACAAACGCATCTCAATATGCATTGGCACATCGCCAAACAGTTTGCCTTCCATGCGCAGAAAACAGACTTTGTTGTCTTTTTGCCATGGCACATAATCGCTGGGGCCGATATGGATATTTTTGTCCTGCAAACGTGTTTCCGTCACCGATTGCACCGCTTCAGTTTTTGATATTTTTTTCGAGGCCAGACGTTTACGGCTGAGCATATTGAGAAAATCGGTAT
>CAZUVA010000117.1:0-4160 GCA_964622755.1 uncultured Zetaproteobacteria bacterium | reverse complement strand
AAGCCGTGGATGGCATGCGCTGTTTCCGGATCACCGCCGAAAAAGAGGTATAAGGTGCCAAGCCCCAACAATCCCAGCGATGCAACGGTGAGACCCATGATTGAGCCACCATAGAAAGAAATTCTCAGGGCAGTTGCAGTGCCTTCGTTCTGGGCTGCGGTGGCTGTGCGTACATTCGCTTTGGTGGCAGCAAACATACCGAAGTAGCCGGCCATTGCCGAACAGACTGCGCCGAGCAGGAAGGCAATGGTTGTATTTGCGCCCAGCGTGAAGGCCAGCATGACAGCGACAATGGCGACAAAGGCCGCCAGAATAGTGTATTCACGTTTCATGAACACCATCGCGCCGAGATGGATAGCTTCGCCAATCTCGATTACTTTACCCTGGCCTGCCGGATATTTTTTGACTACCTGATACAAATAGAATGCGATGATCAGTCCCAATCCACCGAAAATAGCCGGAATCATTTGTTCGGTCATGCTTAAACTCCCTGTCCCTATATCACATAAAAAAGGCGGTTAGTCGTCCCACCGCCTTTCTGAATTAAGGTTGTATCTTGGACAATTCCCGTTTTACAGACCCGCTTGCAAAAGTCGTGAGCGGTAATTTGCTTCCCCACTCTGGCGCAATTTTGCGTTGGAATTTTGCCGAATGGAACCACCATTCACCTCATTCCAAGCCGAAATCGTACTCGAATTGGGTTTGCAACTCATCCACTCAGACTTTTGCAAGCGGCTCTACAGTTTGCCGTTATAGCGGGCAATTGAATCCATCACTTCTTTTCTGGCTTCGTCAGCCTCGCCCCAACCCGTCACTTTGACCCATTTATTGGCTTCGAGATCCTTGTAGTGCTCGAAAAAGTGAGAAATCTGATTGAGCAAAAAGTCATCGACGTCGGCAAGTCCATTGACACTATCAAAGGACGGTTTCAACTTCGTTGACGGCACGGCCAGAACTTTGGCATCCATACCTGCTTCATCTTCCATATGCAGCACAGCAATCGGGCGGCAGTTGATCACACAGCCGGTAATCAGTGAGAATTTGGAAATCACCATCACATCAACAGGATCGCCATCATCCGATAACGTATTGGGCACGAAGCCATAGTTGCAAGGGTAATGCATGGACGTATGCATAAAACGATCGACAAAGAACGCCCGTGAATCCTTGTCCAGTTCATATTTAACCGGATCGGCATGCTGCGGCACTTCGATGATGACATTGATATCTTCCGGCGGATTATTGCCCGCTGGAATTTTTGTAATCTCCATGATGAATCTCCCTTGTTAATCGATGGCGTAATTATTCACCACGGAGCCCACGAAGTACATACGCTGAAGAATATCCACTGGGGGATGAAGAAACAAAGGAGCTACACGTTAAACCGGAAGTGCAGCACATCGCCGTCTCGTACAATGTATTCCTTGCCTTCCAGTCGCATTTTACCGGCTTCTTTGGCTTTGGATTCACCGCCAAGCACCACGAAATCATCATAGGCTATGGTTTCAGCACGAATAAATCCTTTCTCGAAATCATTGTGAATCACTGCGGCCGCTTTCGGTGCTGTATCACCACGGTGAATTGTCCAGGCGCGTACTTCCTTTACACCGGCGGTGAAATAGGAGATCAGATCCAGTAGTGTATAAGCCTCACGAATCACTGTATTCAGCCCCGGCTCGGACAAGCCGAGATCAGCCAGGAATTCAGTTTGTGATGCCTTATCCATTTCCGCCAGCTCTGATTCAATCTGGGCAGAAATCACGGCAACCCGCGCCCCTTCTTCGGCGGCGAAACTGCGAACCTGATCAACATAGGCATTGCCTTCAGGCAGAGAACCATCATCGACATTGGTGATATAAATTACCGGTTTGCCGGTCAGCAGCCACAAATCTCTAAGTTTGCCCTGTTCATCTTCATTCAGGCTCTGACGTCGCACAGTGATGCCGTCTTCCAGCCCCTTGAGCACTTTTTGCTGCAATTCAAGCAGCGCTTTGGCTTCCTTGTCGCCGCTCTTGCACTGCTTCTCGGTGCGCTGCGTTGCTTTCTCGACAGTCTCCATATCTTTAAGCATCAGCTCGGTATCAATCACCTCAATATCCGAAAGCGGATCAATCTTGCCCGAGACATGGGTGACATTTTCATCTTCAAAGCAACGCACTACATGGGCAATGGCCGAACACTCGCGAATATTGGCCAGAAATTTATTGCCGAGCCCTTCACCGGATGCAGCGCCGGCAACGAGTCCGGCAATATCAACAAACTCCACCACGGCATGCTGCATGGCTTGCGGATTGACAATTTTAGCCAGCGCATCCATGCGAGAATCAGGCACTTTGACGATGCCAACATTCGGATCAATGGTGCAGAACGGATAATTGGCCGCCTCTGCACCGCCGCCATTGAGGGCGTTAAACAGGGTGGATTTCCCCACATTAGGCAGGCCTACAATTCCAATACTTAGTGCCATGGTTTTACCTCTGATTTTTTCAACGCAGAGGACGCGGGGGAGGCAGAGATAAAACCAAAAGAATCTACAGCATAAGATTTGGCGTAATTTATTCCACCAACCTGATGATTAATCTGTTCTTTCTTTCCTCTACGTCCTTTGCATCCTCTGCGGTAAAAGGATTATTTTGTTTGCAATGCCAGATGGATGCGATTGGCTGCTGTATCCGTCTGGCCGGCCAGCAGTGTATTTATTTCATCCATCAGTGCGGCAAAGATGCGAGCTTCATCGGCGCGATCTCTTTCATCGGCGCTGCCCAGCACCCATGCCGTAATATCGCCATGCGGTGGTCGGCCAATGCCAATTTTTATACGCACATAATCTGCTGTGGGAAGATGTGCATGGATGGAGCGCAAGCCATTGTGGCCGCCATGGCCGCCGCCTTTTTTGATACGTAATTTTCCCACGGGAAGATCAAGATCATCATAAACCACGATGATATCCTGTTCAGCCACCTGATAATAACGTGCCAGTGCACCGACAGTTTCACCGCTGTGATTCATGAAAGTTTGCGGTTTGACCAGCAGGATGCGTCCGTTGGTTGATTCCCAGCTTGTTGTTTCAGCATGAAAGCGAGGGGCTACGGCAAAGCGCAGCCCCTCTGATTCTGTCAGTAAATCTAGAAAACGGAAACCAATGTTATGGCGTGTTTTCTTATACTTGTTGCCGGGGTTGCCCAGACCGACAAGCAGTTTCATGATAGCTTACAGACTTGGCCGGATTTACTCGGCTGCTTCAGTTGTATCTGTATCTTCTGCTTCATCTTCTGCTTCATCTTCAGCTTCAGCTTCATCTTCAGCATTGGTCTTCGGTGCCGACAGGTTCAACACGGTGAAGTTGATATCGTGTTGAACTTCAGAGCCTTCAGGCAGGGGAATATCATCAATATGAACCGTATCACCCATTTCCATATCAGCACAATCCACTTCAATTTGATCAGGAATCGAGTCAGCACGACAGGTGATTTCCAGCGAGTGACGGATGAGGTCGATCAGACCACCCTTCACGATGCCTGGCGCTTTCTCATAGTTAATAGCAACCACAGGAACGTCCATGGTGATGGTATCCTTGCCGGATACGCGGAAGAAATCCAAATGGGTGGCGGCATCCGTAACCGGATCCCACTGACTGTCTTTTAGCAGTACGCTGTTTTTGCCACGAGAACCTTTGACCTTTACTTCCAGCATGGAGGTGTGAAATTGCTCTTCATTGAGCAGATTGGAAACAGTGTTGTAATCCATGGTGATAGCCAGATCCGGCTTATCGCCACCATAAATAATACCCGGTAATTTACCGGCACGGCGCAAGCGGCGAGTAGCACTACGTCCGGTTTCTTCACGAAGTTCAGCTTCGATGATGTAATCAGTCATTTGTATTCTCCTTAAAAAAATGCACCGTCGGGTTGTCCCGTCACGGCGTGCGTCCGGTTTATCAGCCTTGTCCGGCTTTTTGACGCGGGCGCGCACTCTAGGCAGACCATGAAAAAAGTCCAATATGCAGCTAGATTGTGCCCATGTTGAAGACATTCGCCTTGTTTACTATTACGGCTATCGCGGAAATTGTAGGCTGTTATCTGCCTTATCTGTGGCTGAAAAAGGGGGGATCAATCTGGCTGCTTGTACCGGCAGCTATCAGTCTCGCCCTGTTTGCATGG
>CAZUVA010000116.1:0-4164 GCA_964622755.1 uncultured Zetaproteobacteria bacterium | reverse complement strand
CTGCCAAAGAGCCGTTCCAAATCATTGAGTGACAGACTGATATAAGTCGGGCGGCCATGATTGCACTGGGCGATATTTGGGGTCTGTTCCATCTTACGCAGCAGTGATTCCTGTTCTTCATATGATAACAGACGGCCTGACTTGATCGAACCTTTGCATGCGCGGTTGCCCAACCATCGCTCGAGAATACGTGCCTGGCCGCTACTACCTGCTTCGGATTCAACACCCTGCAATCGGCATGCTTCAATCAGTTCAATCACCAATTCGGTCACCGACTCTGCGGCCAGCATAGCCGGCACACTGCGAATCTGGAACAGCTCATCGCCGCAGATATCTATCTCTACCCCAAAAACAAGCAGCATCTGAGCATGGTCGTGCAGCCAGGCAGCGGTTTCGCCATCCAGACTCAATTCAGCCGGTGTCAGCAACATTTGCATCGCCACTGATTGCCCGATCAATTGTTTTTTCAGCTTTTCATAGGTCATGCGCTCATGCGCAGCATGCTGATCGACCAGCATAACGCCGGTGTTCGTCTGGGTCAGAATATAACAGCGATGAACCTGGGCCAGCGGCTGCCCCAGATCGAGTTTGCCTTCCACCTGATAATCATGTTCCGGCTCGCCTGCAACCGGTGATGAAAACAGAATCCGCTGCAAATCATCCGGCACCGATGATGACTGGCCTGATGGCCGAAAATTGCCGGAAGAAAAACGCGGCATGTCACCGGATCGCAGACCGCCGCCCTGCCCCGCTGGCGAGCCTTGATATGATGGCATACCACGTTGCATCGAGCCCATAGCCTGATCCGTAGTCGTAGATGAAACCGATTGCCCCATTCGTTCAATACCGGCCCGAATGCAGGAGACAATACCAGCCCGCACCGTTTGCGGTGATTTGAAACGAACTTCCCGTTTGGCGGGATGCACATTGACATCCACATCTGCCGGATCAATTTCAAGCCTGATTAGTCCTACCGGATAACGATCATGAAACATCACATCGCGGTAGCCGGCACGCATCGCAGCAATCAATTGTTTATCCCGGATCACACGCCCGTTCACCAGAAACATCATTCTGGTGGAATCGCGATGATGAAACGTCGGCAGTCCCAGTCGGGCCGAAATCTGTATCCCCTCATGTTCAATGGATATATCGACACTGTTGTCGGTAAATTCCTGCCCCATAATCGCCAGTAACCGAGCCCGTTCGTCCTGAACCGGAAAGTCAAATCGTTTGCGAGCGTCCAGTTCCAGCAGCATCGCAACAGCAGGATTCGCCAACGCCAGAGACCGAACAACCTCAACGATGGCCGCCTCTTCAGTTTTGTCCGTGCGCATAAAATTCAACCGCGCCGGTGTATTCAGAAACAGGTTCAGCACTTCGATGCGCGTGCCTCGCCTCGGTGCTGCCGGACGGACTTCTTGCCCGGAACCACCATCGATACGTACTTCGGCGCCCTCGGCACTCCCGGCCAGAGCCGTCTGCATACGAAAACGCGACACCGACGCAATCGCAGGTAACGCTTCGCCCCGAAAACCGTGACTGGCAATGCGGTGCAGATCGTCGGATGTTTCGATTTTGCTGGTTGCATGGCGTTGCAATGACAATTCGGCATCGTCAGCCGACATGCCGCAACCGTTATCTTCAATAACAATACCTTTTTTGCCCGCACCGGTGATGCGCACACTGATTTGGGTCGCACCGGCATCCAGCGCATTTTCTATCAGTTCTTTCACCGCAGAAGCCGGACGCTCCACCACCTCGCCGGCGGCAATCTGATTGGCCACCTGCGGCGGAAGAATATGGATCAACTGGTCTGACAACACAGCCAGTCCGAAAAAAATGGAGGAAGTGAAATGATCGAACTCCTTGTCTCAAAGGTTGGCCAAATCTGCTTGCTTTACCCGGAACAATCCACCCTTGCAATAATTCTGTAAGCCCAAAATGAAAGCGATCACTTTTCAAAAATAGGAATGTCCTCTTTAACGTTGCTGTCTGGAGTCCTTTATGAAGGTGGCGATGTTCTACAACAGCCGCAGGGTCCATTCATATCTGGGCTATCTCAGCCCCAATGAACATGAGAGAGTCTGGCAAGCGTTACCACCGGCAGCATAACTCTTTTCGATGTGTTCACATTTAGCTAACCATTACGGTCTAACCATTACAACTTGACAGTGGAAACTCAGATGACAATGCTTCGCGCCGTCTTGCATATCGTCATATCCGCATTGCAACGATTGTTAAAACCAGTTTTCCTAAGCAGTACGTGATAGCTGCACGGTGAATTGAATATTGAAAATTTAGTAGATGATTTGCTTGCCGGAGTGGTGGAATTGGTAGACACGCTGGATTCAAAATCCAGTGGCTTCACGGCCGTGCCGGTTCGAGTCCGGCCTCCGGTACCAAGAATAACAAAGGGAGGGAGTGACTAAAGTCACTCCCTCCCTTTCGCGTTATGAGGCTTCTGTAACAGAAACCCTAAGGAAGCGCTGGTTAAAATATGATTCAAGCTTCGGGATTTAAAAATCCGTAGCTAAAAAACACGCCAAACGTTGCATTGCAACGCATCAATGACGATTGCTGTTAGGGTGCGCAAATGGGAGTCAACCACTTGCACAATGTCCGTCCGATTTTAAGCTGGCCTAAATATCGGTCAGAGCTACCCGTTACCACTCAACTACCGATGAGCAAAGCTGAAATGGATAAGCTTGGATGGGATAATTGCGATATCATTATCGTCAGCGGTGATGCCTACGTGGATCATCCAAGCTTTGGTATGGCTGTGATTGGGCGTACACTGGAGGCACAGGGGTTCCGGGTCGGTATCATTTCCCAACCGGACTGGAAATCAGCCATTGATTTCCGCGCCCTTGGCAAGCCGAATCTGTTTTTCGGTGTTACAGCCGGCAATATGGATTCAATGGTAAACCATTATACATCCGAACGCCGCATCCGATCTGATGATGCCTACACACCGGATGGGATGGCTGGCAAACGCCCCGATCGCGCCATGACCGTGTATGCCCAACGCTGCCGCGAAGCCTTCAAGGGCATCCCTGTGATTATTGGCAGCATCGAAGCAAGCTTGCGTCGCATCGCCCATTACGATTACTGGTCGGATACGGTGCGACGATCCGTATTGCCGGATTCCAAGGCGGATATGCTGGTATTCGGTAATGCCGAACGCCAGATCATCGAGATTGCGCACCGGCTGGCCAACGACGAATCTATCAAAACAATCACTGATATCCGCGGCACAGCCTTTATGCAGCGGGAAATTCCGTCCGGCTGGTCGGAAGTGGATTCAACTGAACTGGATACGCCCGGTGCACTGATTGAACATTCTGATCCGTATGCAATGCAAGGCGCACCTGGTAATGCATCCTGTAAGAAAGACAATGACTCCAATCAGGCTGGCGAAATACTGATCCCGGTTTCGCATATGAAATTGAATCGAGCCACAACAGTAATCCGCCTCCCCTCTTACGAAGCGGTAAAGGCTGATCCCGTTCTATATGCCCATGCCTCGCGTTTAATGCATCTGGAAACCAATCCCGGCAATGCCCGCGCACTGGTGCAAAAACATGGCGCACGCGATGTCTGGCTCAATCCTCCCGCCATACCACTTGGTACCGAAGAAATGGATGCAGTGTTCGATCTTCCCTACTCGCGTGTCCCGCATGCCTCTTATGGCAATGCCCGCATTCCGGCTTATGAGATGATTAAACATTCGGTCAATATCATGCGAGGCTGTTTCGGAGGCTGTACATTCTGCTCCATCACCGAGCATGAAGGGCGTATTATTCAGAACCGTTCAGAAGATTCGATCATCAGGGAAATTGAAAACATTCGTGACAAAACCCCGGGCTTTGCCGGCACAATCTCCGATCTTGGTGGCCCGACAGCCAATATGTACCGACTGGCCTGTAAATCCACGGAAATTGAAGCCGCATGCCGCCGACCATCGTGTGTGTTCCCCAGTATCTGCAAGAACCTGAATACCGACCACGCACCTCTGATTCATTTGTATCGACGAGCCCGCAGCATTCGCGGCGTTAAACGCATTTTTATTGCTTCCGGCCTGCGTTACGATCTGGCTGTTGAATCACCCGAATACATTCAGGAGCTGGCTACCCACCATGTCGGAGGTTACTTGAAGATAGC
>CAZUVA010000115.1:0-4223 GCA_964622755.1 uncultured Zetaproteobacteria bacterium | reverse complement strand
TCGCATACGAGGCATCCAGCCCGATCACTTCCTCAATCTGGCGTTTGGCTTCCTCAATATCGGCACTGGGCAAATCAATTTTGTTGATCACCGGAATGATTTCGAGATCATTATCCATGGCCAGATAGACATTGGCCAGCGTCTGTGCCTCCACGCCCTGAGCGGCATCGACAATCAG
The DNA here is from genome assembly GCA_964622755.1 of uncultured Zetaproteobacteria bacterium. Lineage (GTDB taxonomy): Bacteria > Pseudomonadota > Zetaproteobacteria > Mariprofundales > Mariprofundaceae > Mariprofundus. Next base: position 4,045 of record CAZUVA010000115.1, on the reverse strand, counting down.
AAGCGCACCCTCACAAGCCTGCAAGGAACGGGAAACCTCGTAGGTGAAATCAACATGGCCAGGGGTATCAATCAGATTGAGCTGATAGGTTTCACCATTGACTGCAGTATATGTCAGCGTGGCCGTCTGCGATTTAATGGTGATACCGCGTTCCTGTTCAAGCTCCATCGAATCAAGCACCTGATTGGTTTTCATCTCGCGCTCAGAGAGTGCACCGGTCACCTCAATCAACCGGTCAGCCAGGGTCGACTTACCGTGATCGATGTGAGCAATAATGGAAAAATTGCGAATATGGGATTGATTGATCTTACTCATTGGCGCGGCAGTGTAACGATGCACCAGCTCATGCGCCATAAAGCAATGGTATTAAAGATACTCTGGGGAAAGACAGGGCATAGTTTTTCAGACTTCCATCAAGAAATATCCTGCCGGTTATTTTCGATATAACGTTGCCGGGTCTTGTCCTTCAAACGAGTCAGATCAACGACTACCAGACCATCCACACAGTTGGCGAAATCAGGGTCAATATTGAAAGCCAGAAAATGCACGCCATCCGGCTTGCATATTTCCGTGTATTGTTTGTACAGGGTCGGTACAGAGCACCCCATATGTTTGAGGCTGCCTTTGAGATGCATGAAATCGCGTTTGTAATCTTTGCCGGAAAAGTGCAATGACATTTCCAGGCGTTTATCCTCTGTCAAACGGTATTCCATCGATGCCTGCGCTCTGTCATTCTCATCGCCAAAATACAGGCTATAAAAATAAACCAGCATGTCCTTGGCTGCCAGCGGATAGCTGTCACTGATAGACACAGGCCCGAACAAATAACGGAATTCCGGATTACTGCGTAAAAATGCACCGATGCCATACCACAGATAATCCAGACTGCGACGTCCCCAATAACGCGGCTGCACAAAACTGCGCCCCAACTCAAGTCCATGTTCCAGAATCTCGTCCATGCCATCAGAAAATCTGAACAGTGTTTGCGAATACATCTGACCATCATTGTTTGTATCTGAAACTTTTCTGCCTGAGGTCGCACATAAACGATAGGCGCCGACGATCTCCATATCTGTCTCATCCCATAATACCAGCTGGAAACAATGGCGATCATAGCAATCTACATCGCGGCGGGTTCCTGTGCCTTCGCCTGCGGCGCGAAAGGCAATTTCCCGCAAACGGCCAATTTCCCGCATCAGGCAACTGTCCGGATAAAACGGGGACAGATAAATCTGTTTGCCATCCTGAGTTTCACCCAGCAACTGACAATGCTGAATCTCCTGACGTAATAAATGACGCGGTTCAGGATGCGCGATCGGGGCGCAGGTTTCATACATTGGACTTTTACGATTACCAATTCGATAAACATGTTTCTGGAACAGTTTGACTCTGGCCCTGAAAGGCAGTTGCACGCCCTGATAACTTTCGAATGGAATGATTTCTCCAATGGAAATGGATACCGACCGCTTTGCCTGCTTATACATCTCACGAACCAGCCACAGTGTCGACAATGGTTTTGCAAGCATTGACAGAGCATAGAAAAACATCGAATTGCGCCCATTCACATGCACAGGCAAGACTGGCGCACGCGTAGCAGTTGCGATGCGCAGAAAGCCATTGTTCCAGCGTCCGTCACGAATGCCGGCAGGACCTAAACGCGACACCTCACCGGCTGGGAAAATAATCACCACGCCTTCATTTTCCAGATGCCGATATACGGCCCGAATCTGATCACGAGTGGTTTTGCCATCCATATTGTCCACTGGCAAAAGTAATGACTGCAAAGGCTCGACGCTGGACAGCAACTGATTGGTCACTGCTTTCACATCCCTGCGAACCTGACTGACCATCTTCAGCAGCACGGCAGCATCGAGTGTGCCGATAGGATGGTTGGCAATAATCACCACCCGCCCATGGCTGGGAATACGTTCGATTTCACGCGGTTGAATGGTATAACTGAAATCAAAATATTCCAGTAACTGATCAACAAAATCCATGCCTTTCAGGTGAGGATACTGCTGTTGAAAGCGCAGTTGCTCGCGTTCGTGAAAAAGCAATCTGAGTGCGGCTCTGAGTGGTCGCTTGAGCAATAGCGGTTTCTTTTCAAAATCGGGAAACCGTTGTTCAATTAATTGTTCTACATTCAGCATCATAGCTCCTGTTACAGGGTAGCTTATCCTGGACAGAAATTATGACATGATTATTGCAATTGCATGGCAACAGTGTGACACATGCCCTCGATCTCCTGAATCATTTTTTAAAGCGGTAATTGCGTTCCATTTCAACCAGGTGAGCAATGAGTTCAGAGTGTGCCTGAACATGGAAAACATACCTGGGCACATTCCGATCCACCGACTGCGCCATAAAGGGTTCACCCCAAAAACTAAGCAGACATTCCGGTTTGCCACTTGTTCCACTATCCGAGATGATCAGTGACACGGATTCATTAATGGTCGTCCAATGTACTTTGACCTTGTCGCAACCATTACATGCTTTGACCTTGGGCATGACTTCAGTATCCCAAAGCTTCTTTTCGCTTTCATCCAGAACAAATTGAATGGAACGCACCTGCGGGTTTTCAATGGCGGGGCGAAGCAACGTATCAAACAATGGTTGTGGCCTGAACATGGACAGGCAGACATGAAACCATGTCATATCCCCCCGCGCCAGAGCGGTAAACTGTTGACTAGCCTCACGGAGTTGGGAGGGGCCGACAAGAACGATATCCGGAGAAACCAGACTGCGCTGGATGTGCTGTAGAATATCCCGGTTCGCTTCAATATCTTCATGCATCTTTTCGTGGGTCTGATCACGCCTGAGGTCACGCATAAACAGAATGGCAATCAGAATAACCGTCAGAGAAATTAACACATCTTCATCTACCATATGCAGCCGATGCATCAGCAATGCAGCAGCAGCAGCGGCAATGCCGACAACCAGATCCAGTTCAATGGTAAACAACTTCTTCAATGACATTGCCATGTTATGCCTCCATGAGCGTTGTTTGTTTCATGTCAGTGCACGGTTTTGAAGTAAAAAGGCGCGTAGCGCAATGCCCACAGAAAGAAAACAAGCACCCACGCCACGCCTGAGAGCGTAACACCTATATCGAATACCGGCCATGCCTGACTCAACAGGCCGCAAAGCACGCGCAACAGCGGAACAATCTGAAAGGCCAGAAACAAACGGGTCGTCCAGACATCCGCAACTACGGCCCTACCCGCATGACCCAGTGTCACGCGTGTAGCCATGCCCAATAGCAGCGTACCGAATCCACCGACAACAAGGGCATGAAGCGCTGCCTGTTCCATTCGTATCCATTGCTCGCCACTCAGCCATTCGCTAAAGTTGATCCCTGCAGAAAGTAGCAAGGCGAACGGAAACCAAAGCAACGCCCAATGCAAAACGGACTGGATCACATATGGTTTTTGCTGCCAGATGCGCCATTGCCAGCATTGCTGAGCAACCACGACGAACAGCCCGAAGTCAGCCAGCCAGTAATATGGGTGCAAATCCATTATCATCAGCAGCATGCGCGCAAGGCAGAATGCCAACATAAAATGCAGGCCGAAGCGTTTGCGAACGACATCGCGCCCGCTTAACGCCGTGAAGATTGGAACCATGCGGTAGGCGACGGCGTAAATGGTCGGAAACAAAAAACCGTAAATGCCAATGGCTTCAGACATCATACCAAAAAATTCGTTGCCGCTCCGAATCAGTATAGCCAGCGCCATCAGGCCGGTGCTACCAAAAGCCACGCCAATCCACATAAAAACAGGAACCTGCTTATGTTTATAGGCAGATCGCCGCAGCATTTGCAGCATCTCGACGGAAATCAGGATATTGGCAATGAAAGCCAAAACCACGCCAGCCAAAGCCCATGCTTCTCCCGCATACAGTCCGAGTGAGAACAGTACGGCACCAATGAAAAAACAGAGAAACAGCGGGATATAGCGCCGGGGTGTGAGCGAAGGGACGCTCAGCAAACGCGGGAAAATAGTCAGCAAAAAACCGAAGAAAAAGAACGGGTAAAAGAAATAAACCA
>CAZUVA010000114.1:0-4261 GCA_964622755.1 uncultured Zetaproteobacteria bacterium | reverse complement strand
GCTTTCTGGGTTGCAGCCAGCGTCATACGCATGCTGTAAGGAAAACTTTCCTCTTCGCCGGAGAATTCATCGGCCACGGCGCCATACAAGGCTCCGGGAATGGCCGAAACAACAGCTATTGAAGCGCATCCGGACAGGCAAAGAGATAACAGAGCGATGCAGGGATATGTAAAGCGGTGATTCAAGTGCCCCATTTCTGAGCCTCGGGATTGGGTAAATCCAGATGATCAAGTACACGGTCAACCATGAAATCAATAATCTCATCCAGTGTTCGGGGTCTGTGATAAAAGCCGGGCATGGCAGGGATGATATGTGCACCCAGTCGGGAAAGTTTGAGCATATTCTCGAGATGGATGGTTGAGAGCGGTGTTTCTCTGGGTACGAGAATTAATTGTCGGCGTTCTTTCAGCATAACATCAGCAGCTCTTTCAATCAGGTTATCCGAAGCGCCACTTGAAATGCGAGCCAGCGTGCCCATGGAACAGGGAATGACCACCATTTTTTTGATGCCTGCCGAGCCGGAAGCTGCAGGCGAGAACCAGTCATCAAGGGCATAGCAGCGCATTAGTTCATCAGAAATATTCAGATGTTCTGCCAGTGCAGGCGTCAGTGATATCGTGTCAGGCAAGGCAAGGTCAACCTCCTGTTTCAGCACAACCCGGGCAGCATCAGATAATAGGATATGCTGGAAGACACCGGCTGTTGCCAGTCGCTGAATGAGACGCAATCCGTATGCTGCTCCTGAAGCGCCGGTTATGGCGACAATCACGGATTCATGCCCGGTTTGAATTCTATTCATAAGCTTTTTTATCTCCTGAAGGATATTCAAGCACATTTGAGCGGTTTTGCCAGCTTGATGCGGTGAGGAGCATCACATCGAAAAACTTTCACCCAGATACAGGCGGCGTGCATCCGGATGGTTGATGATTTCATTGGCGCTTCCCTGCACAAGAATTCTACCTTCGTTCATCAGATAAGCTCGGTCGCAAATGGATAGTGTATCGCGCACATTGTGATCAGTAATGAGAATGCCAATATTCTTGCTGCGTAGCTCGGATATAATCGTCTGGATATCTTCAACCGCAATCGGGTCGACGCCGGCAAATGGCTCATCCAGCAGTAAAAATTTTGGTTTACTAACCAGGGCTCGTGCGATTTCAGTACGTCGGCGTTGTCCCCCGGAAAGCGTGAATGCTTTCTGGTGTTGCACGCCTTCAATACCCAGATCTATCAGCAGGGATTCCAGTTCTTCCTCAATCTGAATGTCGGGTATATCCAGTGTTTCAAAAATTGCCAGCAGGTTGTCTCGCACTGTCAGTTTGCGAAAAATACTGGCTTCCTGCGGCAAATAACCAATGCCTTTGCGGGCACGTAAATACATGGGCAGGTGAGTGATATCCTGTTCATCAAGACTGACACTACCGCCATCTGCCGGAACCAAGCCACAGACCATATAGAAACTGGTGGTTTTGCCTGCTCCGTTTGGCCCCAGCAAGCCAACACACTGGCCGGAGTGGACATCAACATCGACACCCGTGACGACCTGCTTGTTGCGGTAGCTCTTGCACAAACCTCTGGCTGAAAGATGGTGGGAGATCATTTCTTTTTATCCGCAGCGGGCAGGATATTGCCACCTGATTTTTCTGATTCAATGGTCATATGTGTTCTGCCGCCTTTGACCGGAGTCACTACGGTTTGATCCCTGTTCAAATCATGAACAATTTGGTCGCCTTCAACATGGCTGCCTTCCTGTTCCAGTTCAGCATTACCTATGAGGGTAAGCGTGCCTTTGCTCTGATTGAATACTGCTTTGTCGGAAGTTCCTTTTACTTTTCCATGCCGGAGTCTGATATTGCCAAATGCTTCGGCGCGGTCGAGGTCATTGTTCGTATAGTAGGCGACCAGTCGATCGCAATACAGTTCAAAATCTTCCCGTGTCAAATGCACCTGTTTGGTAAAAATAACCTGGCTGGTTTTATGATAGACGGTCATTTTTCCGGCTTCAATTTTCACTGTTCCGGCCCATAGCTGGTTTGGCAGAAGTCCGATAATCAACATGAAGATCACTGACAACAGGTTACGCTGGATTGTCATTTTGATAATACTCCTTGCCAGTGCGGATCTGAATCTTCAATCCAGATTCCATCTTCCACATCAATTTTTCCAGTTATCCGATGCAGGAGCATATTTTTGCCCCGCGCCCTGATGCTTTTACCCTGTACGCGGAATTTTCCGGGCACATGGATTTCATCTTTAGCGCTGACGTAAACCATCACTTTGGTTCGCATCGACCAGTCACCATAATGCACCACGACATGATGCTTGAATCGTATATTGCGCTGCAGGGGTTCGAACCATGCCTGATCACTTTCAATATTGATTTTTTGCCCACCTTCAGTAAATAGAGCCAGTTTTGGCTTGATCAGATGCATTTTTCCATCGAGTTGCTGATTGGCTTCCCGGGCGCGCAATTGCCATGTAACTTTTCCATCTTTTCGCTCAACGATAACCGGGCTTTCGACCCGGGTTTTCGTTTCCTCCGCATCAGTTTTTGCAGATGTCGCTTCTTTCGGCCCGCTCACGCGCATCAGGATAATCGCCACTATAATGCTGGCTACGGATACGATCAAACTGGTCCATTTCAGGCTTCGCCATATTTTTTTTTTCATCAACAGTGTTTATAAGTTCCAGCCGCATTCAGCAGGGGAGGTTTGATAGCGGGATTGAATCACTTCATTCCATGCATCTGTCGCCAGAATCAAGCCTTCCGCAGCTTGCCGGATAGCTCCGTGTCCACCGTCGGCATCTGAAATCCAGTCGGCATGGGAACGTACAGCCTGATGCGCATCGGCCGGGGCCAGACTCAGGCTGCATTGATACATCGGCGGCAGATCGAGCACATCGTCGCCCATCATGGCGCAAAATTTAGCTGTGATGCCGGATTGTTGTTCCAGAGCGGCCAGTCCTTCTGCTTTGTTCAGGCATCCCTGAATCACAAATTCGATGCCCAGATCCTGTGCGCGGGCAGCCACAACCATGGATGATCGGCCGGTAATGATGGCGATGCTGATACCGGCGCGTTGCAGCATTTTGATGCCATGTCCGTCGCGCACGTTAAAGGCTTTCCATTCATCGCCGTGCTGATCCATGATGATAGAACCATCGGTCATAACGCCGTCGACATCCAGAATGAGCATGCGGATATCGCACGCCTTGTCGAAGGGAAAATCAAACCCGATGTTCTGTTTCGGTTCTTTCTGACTCATCTGGTTTCTCCCTGCAGTATATCGTGCATATGCACCACGCCGAGCGCTTGCTGTGCATTGTCGCATACGAATAATACCATGATTTTCCTTGTTTCCATGCAGTGCAAGGCTTCACTGGCCAGTTTATTTGCTGTGATAGTCGCCGGTTCAGGGTGCATCTGCATGCGCACAGGTGCTTCAATATCAAGGTCACCGGATTCAAGGATGCGGCGCAGATCGCCATCCGTCAGACAGCCGGTCAGTTTGCCGGCCTCGGTGACACCGGTAACGCCGAGCCTGTGGCTGCTCATAACCATGATAGCTTCACGCAAACTGGCGTCTGCTGTAACCAGTGGTAATTCATCGCCACTGTGCATGACATCGGTAACTCGCAGCAATTTGCGTCCAAGACTGCCGGCCGGGTGTACACGGGCAAAATCTTCTTCCCTGAATCCGCGTTGCTTTAGCACGACAACAGCCAGTGCATCACCCAACGCCAGTGTGGCTGTCGTTGAGGCGGTGGGTGCCAGATTCAAAGGACAGGCTTCCTTGTCGACAGGAATATACAGTACCGAATCTGCATGGCGGGCCAGTGTGGAATTAGTGTTCCCGGTAATAGCAATAACTTTTGCACCACGGCGATGGAGTTCCGGGAGTAAACCGCACACCTCGGCTGTTTCTCCACTGTGCGAGAGGGCCAGTACGGCATCATGGCCGGTAATCATACCCAGATCACCATGTTGTGCTTCAGCGGCATGCACAAAAAATGCCGGTGTGCCGGTGGATGCGAACGTGGAGGCAATCTTTTTAGCGATAATGCCGGACTTGCCCATACCAACGACCACCAGTCGGCCATCCAGTGCCAGAATTGTTTCTACAGCCTGAATGAATCCAGATCCCAGCACATCATGTTGAGCCTTGATGGCGGCGATTTCGATATCCAGTACTCGATGCGCTTTATCCAGCCACGATTGCTGTTGAGGTGTGATTTTCGACTTCATCATTTCAAGAGACTG
>CAZUVA010000113.1:0-4265 GCA_964622755.1 uncultured Zetaproteobacteria bacterium | reverse complement strand
ACCTTTGCATTGAATCAACAACTTGAACACTTCGCCCATGCCGAATGGCATCATCATGCGCTTGGCATGCGCCAGCAAATGCATACTGACCTTATCATTCTGTGCAGCCAGTGACTGAATCAGCGATTGCACCGACGGGGATTGTGCCAGCCAGCCACCCTGTGACATCCATAACAACGGTTTCAGTCCGGCGTGTTCTCCGGCCCGAACCAGCGTGGAAAAATCGATATGAGCGGTGATATCGCGACTTCCGGGATTGCTGAGTACATCTTCATCAGCTGTTTGTTCGACATGCGCCAGCAATGTGCCTTCGACACGCGCTTGCCGGTAATATTCCTGCTGCGAATAACCGTAATCGACAGTGAATACAAAACCACATTGGATAATTCGGGCCAATTCAGCCTGCCAGTCAGCCAGAGCCGGATTGGTTTCGGAAATATAATCTTCCGGCCAGACTGCGATCAGTGCCGGCTTGATATCCGGAGCTTGCTGCATCGGCTCGTCCGAATCGAGCCAACAGAAATCATCCCCATTCAGGCCAACTCCCCGCTCATAAAATATACCCTGTCGATAATGAAAACAGGAAACAGGAAATGCATCGGGCAATTCGTTGCTGTAGTAAATTACGTGTTGTGCTGTTTCCACTGTTTCCAGAGCATCAACAAGTTTCACATCAAGTTCCTTCTCACAAAACAATTGAGATTGTCTTGCCCGCAGTTGTGCACAACGCTCCACTGAAATCACCGTGGCCGGAGGCTGCATAGGCAATTGAAAGAGAATATCGAGCAATGCCGCCAACTGCTGACCCGAGCCTGAACCCTGCTCGATCAACGTCCAGTTATCCGGTTCTCCCATTTGCTGCCAGCCATTCAGAACCAGATCAGCCATAGCCAGCGTTGACCACGGCCCGAGTTCCGAAGCGGTAACAAAATCGCCCTTCTCTCCGAATACGGTTTTCGTTTCATAATAACCCAGGCCCGGTTCATATAATGCTGCCTGCATAAATGCGTCAAAAGGCAGATATCCGCCAGCCTCAACAATGCGCTGGCGAATCGACCGGGTTAATAAATGTTGGCTCGACATGGTTGACGCTTTTATCCTCCCGCACTAACGTATCGTTTATTCTATCAACAAACGAGGAAAACAGATGTCTTCAGACTTAATTATTCATGTTAGCGACGAAAGCTTTGATGCAGATGTATTAAAAGCTTCCGGCCCTGTTGTTGTTGATTTCTGGGCCCCATGGTGCGGCCCGTGCAAACAAATCGCCCCGATTCTGGACGAAGTGGCCTCTGAGAAGCAAGGACAGGTCACTGTTGCTAAAATCAATATCGATGACAATCCGAACACACCGGGCAAATACGGTGTGCGCGGTATCCCGACACTGATGCTGTTTAATGACGGTAATGTTCAGGGAACCAAAGTTGGCGCAGTCAACAAAGCCAAACTTACCGAGTTCATCGACGAGCACCTGGACTGATTTTTCCGGTTTTTCCAAGGCAACAACTTTGAAAGGCAGGGTTTACTCCCTGCCTTTTTTTATTCTCGGCCATACATAGCATCCGGCTTGTTTTTCCTCTCGTAGATAACAGATTATGACTTTGGAGCCAAATGAAACCATATCTTCATATTGTACTCGTCGAACCGGAGATCCCTCCGAACACGGGAAACATTGCCAGACTATGCGCCTGTGCGGGATGTAAACTGCATCTGGTGCATCCGCTGGGATTTGAAATTACTGATAAGCATCTAAAACGAGCTGGTCTGGATTACTGGCAATATCTCGATGTTCAACAGCACAAAAGCTGGAAGACAGCACGACAGTCGATTGGTGAAAATCGTAACTGGTTCGGTTTAAGCTCCAAGGTCAAAACCAGCTATTGGGATGCAACATTTAGCTGTGGTGACGTACTTGTGTTCGGGCCGGAAACACGTGGACTCAGTGCTGACATACTGGCCGACCTGCAAGCACTAACCATTCCCATGCGCAACGATGCTCCCGTGCGTTCACTGAATCTTTCTTCGGCATGCTCAATCGTGACATTTGAAGCGCTTAGACAGTTGAAAATATTGAAGTAACAGGAATTATCCACCGCTCGAACATGCGTATTAAACTTTTTTAAGAATTAGCTCATTTTCCTAGATTTATCTTTAAATAATCACTGTAACTATTTATTTATAAAAGCATTTATATATAGCCTACATTTTGTGCACATCCCTTGCTGTATTCATTCAGACAGGCCAGACATAAAAACAATAAATTTTATCCACCAAGTTATCCACAGCTTCTGTGGATAGGTTTACAAACCTTTAATTTGCAATGGATTAAGCAAATGAGTTACTGGGAATGAATATTCTCCCTTCAATAAAGATGTAAATATCAGACAGCAATTACAGCCTGCGATGCTGTAAAGATGGCAATGATTTACGCACCTGGTTTAACCGTTCTTGCGACATGTTCGCGAATACTACACCGTCCCCTTCGGGTAACTCATCAAGTACGTTTCCCCATGGATCAATGATCATACTATGCCCCCAGGTTTTCCGACCATCCGGATGTTTCCCCCATTGCGCGGATGCCAGCACATAAGTCTGATTTTCAATTGCTCTGGCCTTGAGCAAAGTCTTCCAATGCACCCGGCCTGTCGCACCAGTAAAAGCTGCAACATTGCACAGGACGTCACAGCTATCATCTGCATAAGCGCGGAAAAGTTCGGGGAAACGCAAATCATAGCAGACACTCAAACCAACCCTGAATTCACCAACCGAAACCATGGCCGGGCTGATACCCGACTCAATCAGGGCCGATTCGCAGTAGGATTCGCCCTCATAATCCATGTCGAACAAATGAATTTTATCGTAAATGGTCAAAAGCCTGCCCCGGGCATCAAAAACCGGGCAGGCATTACGCATCATTTCGCGTTCACCCCTGAGCAACAGCGTACCACCTATAATAGCTATCCTGTGCGTTGCCGCCTGTTCTGACAGAAACCGGAGTGTTTCGGCGTCAGTCTGATCCTCAGCCATCCGTTTTTTGTCTGCATCACTGCCACCCATAGAGGAAAAATTCTCAGGCAGTGCCACCAGCTCAGCGCCCTGCCCTGCAGCACGGCTCAGTAAACGCTCAACAGTTGCGAGATTGGCAGCCCGATCTGTGCCGGAACACATCTGAATGCATGCTACACGCACAGGTCAAACAAACCTTTAACCCACACTATTCGTGAATGCTGCTGCGCCCTTGCTCGTTCCTTAGTCCGCAACGAATCCCTCGTCGGTCGTCCGTATGCATAGCTACGCACTTCTTCCTCGGAATCCGTTGCAAACAAAATATCTACGCAATCATCACAGCGATTCATGAATAATACGGATTAGCCAAAACGTCCGATTTTTTTAATCACACCCACATTCGCATCATCGCTAATCACAGGCACCAGTTTTCCATCACAGGCGCTCATCAGCGTCATCATGCCGGGCCCGTGTCCGGCCAGCGGAGAATCCGAGTGAATCACCACGCCGATCGTAACTGCTCCTTTGCGGTATGTCCGGCCATAACGGTTATCATGATCCAGCACCGCCACAAAATCGCCGAAGCGCAGCCTGTTTAACCCATATTCTTCAACCGTCGCCTGATCATGGCAGAGGATATCGTAGTCGCCAGTCGTCACCGATAGCGCCCCGATACCCGAGCCCATGGCATGCCCCGGCACCATCACATGAACCGGCACTTCGATTTTTCCATCGTCCCTTTCTTTCAATCCCCATGCATCCAGCACATCCGGATCGAGGCTGTAGATATACACATCAGGATGATCAAGCAGCTTTAACCCCTGCCCGTATCCCCGAATCAGAAATTTATCGTCACAGGTTAACTTATCGAGCGTCTCATCGGGAAAATCGAGCATCAGATGCTCCACGCCACCGTGATGCCCCAATACAGTTCCCTTCTCGCCCTTGGCCGCGCCGGAAATCACCATAGCCTCATTACCGCAACAGGCCAGAAATTGATATCCGGCTTCGGCTTTGCGATTTTTATGTGTCATCGTTGATGATACACCGGGTTCAATATGTTCACCTGCCCAGCCAAACACCGAGTCGCCGACTTTTACATTATAGGTAATACCGCCGGTGGATGGCCAGGCGAATATTTCACCAGCCGCCCCCACTTCAAAAGGCGCCCACTGGTTGGCAGGCGACACGCCGCCCTGTACTGCGATTTTGACCAGTTGATTACGATTGGTTTTTAAGCTCATCGGCAACATCCTTTT
>CAZUVA010000112.1:0-4285 GCA_964622755.1 uncultured Zetaproteobacteria bacterium | reverse complement strand
CTACGCAGGCCTTGTTTTCGTCCACGATATTCTGGAACACATGACACAGAACCGCCTCGAACAGGCAATGAATGCAAACCCGTTGACTCGTCTTCCCGGCAATATTGCAATTGAACGGGAAGTTATGCGTCGGCTGGAGGCAGAAGAATCATTTGTCCTCTGCTATATTGATCTGGATAACTTCAAGGCATTTAACGACCGCTATGGCTATAAACACGGGGACGCCATGATTCGCCTTATGGCTGAAATCCTGAGGCATACCTCTTCAGCACGGGATTTTATTGGCCATATTGGTGGCGATGACTTTACGTTCATTCTTGCTCATGACAACGCGTGGAAGACACGCGTACAACAGCTTATGGAAATGTTCGAGGAAAAGGCTCTTGCCCTCTATGACAATGCAGATGTGGAAAACGGGCATATCACATCCAAAAGCAGAACCGGGAAAATACGGAATTTTCCACTGGCCTCAGTATCTATTGGAGCCGTATCGTGCCCTCCTGGATCTTGTTCTTCTCATCTGGAAGCATCTGAAGTGGCCAGTGAACTAAAATGCAAAGCCAAAGAAACACCCGGTAACTGTCTGGAAATTGATCAACGAATACGCCGGGAAAACAAAACAGATATCTGACAAACACTCAGCCGAAGCTATCACATTTTTTGCTGGAATCCGGCTACAGCTTCCTCCTTCCTGTTCACTGCAACTGCCATCTTGAATTAGCCTTAGGCCTGTATCAGGTTCTTCCGTAGCAAGTAGCCTGATCAAAAGCCCGCCGATATATTATCCGTTTCATCAAAAGAGAGGAGTAAGTATGAACGATACCGAAGCCATTGAGCACCTGGAACAATCGGACCGATACAGGGTGATTCAGCGCCTGAATGCGCCCGAGCGCTATTGGCATGGAAAACCGACCACGCCCCGAATCGGCATCGTGATTGACACCGAGGCGACAGGTTTGGATACAGACAAAGATAAAATCATCGAACTGGGGTTTGTCGCTTTTGAATATGATGCGGGCTCCGGGCTGATTTACCGTATACTGCATACTTATGATGCATTTGAAGACCCGGGCGAACCGCTCAAAGATATCATTAAACAAATCACCGGCATCAGCGATGAGATGGTGAAAGACCAACATCTGGATGATGATACGGCCAACGCATGGCTGGAAAAGGCGGATCTGATTATCGCCCACAACGCAGCTTTTGATCGCCAGATGCTGGAACGTCGCCTTCCCATAGTCAGCAAGGCCAACTGGGCCTGCACATTCAATGATATCATCTGGATGGATGAGGATATTTCCAGCCTCAAACTCGATTACATCGCTTATAAACTGGGCTTCTTTTTCGATGGGCATCGGGCGGTCAATGATGCGCAGGCCACGCTACATATTTTAACCCGTGCGCTTCCCAACTCCGGCAAACTGACCATGGCCGTATTGCTGGCAGGCGCACGGGAAAAGAGCCGCCGTTTTTTTGCTTTTCGCGCTCCGTTCGAGAAAAAAGACGATTTGAAGGCGCGTGGCTATCGCTGGTTGCCGGATTTTGTTTATGAAGGCAAAAAAGGCGTGTGGAGCATCTCCGTACCCGAAGCCGATATCGAAGCCGAGCAAGAATGGCTCGCCGATTGCATCTATAAGGGGAAAAAACCGCAGTTTGTGTTCAAGGATAGCACGGCTTCTGAGCGATATTCACTCAGGGAATTCAAGGCTGACTAATGCTAAAAATCACGGACGCTATTGCCATCTCCGATGATGAAATCGACATGCACGCCATTCGTGCTCAAGGCTCAGGCGGTCAGAATGTCAATAAGGTATCCAGCGCAATTCACCTGCGCTTCGATATCAACGCATCATCTTTGCCCGAAATGTATAAGGAACGGTTGCTGCAACGCGGGGATCGGCGCATCAACAGCGACGGCGTAATCATTATCAAGGCACAGCAATTCCGCAGTCAGGAACAAAACAGAACGGATGCCCTGAACCGGCTAGCGGAGCTGATCAAAGCGGCAGGGATTATCCCCAAAAAGCGCCGACCGACCCGCAAATCCCGAGGCTCAATCAAGCGTCGACTGGAAAGTAAAAGCAAACGCGGGCAAATCAAATCACTCAGAAAAAAGGTATGCGAATAACCTCTGCTATATCCCCCGATCTGATCAGCGAACCCCGATTAGATCAGCTTGCCCATCTTTGGCAGTTCACCGACCAGCGGCGCAACATAATCAATCCAGGCCTGCGTAACATCATTGCCAGCCTCGCTGATATATTCATCCTTCAACTCGGTAGCTTCGCGCGCCACAGTGGATAGCGGTGTGATAAAACATTCACTGGCATAGGGCTCACTGGAGATTCGACGAATCGCAACCGAACCCGGCTCCCCTTTCGCCACGGCGTGATTAACGCCATGCTCTCCCACCATGCGTGCTTCCTGCGCATCAACCGTTGATATAATGGTCGGAAAACTGCGTTGCAGATAACCGAATGTGTCAGCACGCACACGGACTGCCTCACCTGCATACGCTTCTTTCACTTTGCCGGACAGAAAATCACCCAACGCACCGGAACCTGACAACTGCAAATTACCGTGCGAATCACGTTCGCCTGTGGTCATGACCGGCTCACCATCTGCATTGGTGATGCCTTCCGATACCGCCACCAGACAACGTCCATATTTTGCAACCGTGGCTTTCACATCGGCCTGAAACTGCGTCACATCAAAGGTGCGTTCAGGCACATAGATAAGATGAGGACCATCGCCTTCATCCTGTCGAGCCAAAGCAGAGGCGGCAGTCAGGAAACCTGCATCACGGCCCATCACCACATTAATCTTGATACCGGCCAGAGCTGCGTTATCGCGATCATCACCCATAAAAGCCAACGCGACAAAACGTGCTGCTGAAGCATAACCCGGACAATGATCGGTGACTTTCAGATCGTTATCGATGGTTTTAGGGATATGGATAGTGCAGAAGTCATAATTAGCTTCTTTGGCCATTTCAGCAATAATGTACGCAGTTTCAGCTGAATCGTTACCGCCAACATAAAAGAAATATCTTACATCGTTTTTTTTGAATACTTCAAACACACGCTCACACTCTGCCTTGCCCGGCTTCAACCGTACCGAGCCCAAACCTGCAGCCGGCGTAGTAGCCAGAATTTCCAGTTCCTCTTCG
Organism: uncultured Zetaproteobacteria bacterium; assembly: GCA_964622755.1. Classification (GTDB taxonomy): domain Bacteria; phylum Pseudomonadota; class Zetaproteobacteria; order Mariprofundales; family Mariprofundaceae; genus Mariprofundus. The sequence goes on along the minus strand of CAZUVA010000112.1, from coordinate 1,113 downwards.
CTCTGCGTGGTCAGATCAATGAAGTTTTCCTTCATGATGCCGGCAAGGCCGTGCTTCGCACCTAAAATACCGGTGATGTCTGCATGCTTGCGTGCAGCCAGCACTGCACCCACCAAAGACTGGTTAATCACTGCCGTCGGCCCGCCGGACTGACCGATCACCATTTTGCCCTGTAATACCATGTTATGACTCCCTGAAAAAATTTTCCGCATCATAACGTCAAATCATAACCATGGCATTATCAGATATATCATGCTGTAATGATTCAAGAGTCTTGATGTACTTCGAGGCTTTCGTGGTTAAGAATTGCGCCCATGATCGATTTAAAACTTACACTGACAGCAATCACATCCATTCTCGGGCAGGCAGGCCGGGAGATTATTCTGCCTGGCTTTCATTCATCTGTTGAAGCATCCACCAAAGCAGATGGCTCTGTTGTAACTAAAACTGATCTGGCCAGCCAGAGTTTTATTCAAAATGAGCTAAAAAAGCTGGATCAGAGCATCACATTACTCGGTGAGGAAATGTCGGAAGCACAACAGCTCGCATGTCTTCATCATAGTAATGGCCGTTATTGGTGTCTGGACCCGCTTGATGGCACCAGTAATTTTACTGCCCATTTTCCCGCTTTTGCCATCTCACTGGCTCTGATTGAAAACGGGCTTGTACAACTGGCTTGCATCCATGATCCAATACGTGATGAATCATTCACAGCAATTCGAGGTGGCGGCGCGCAGTTAAACGACAAGACTATTACGGCATCTCATAATGCTGAACTGGCCAATACTGTCGGCTTTATCGACTTCAAACGACTTGAGCCATCACTGGCTGTCGCATTGACTACCCGCCCGTGTTACCGCAGCCAACGCAATATCGGCAGTTGCGCACTGGAATGGGCATGGCTGGCAGCCGGACGCGGCCACTTTATTATTCATGGCGGTGAAAAGATTTGGGACTTCGCCGCCGGCAGTCTGATTGCCAGCGAAGCAGGCTGCATGGTCAGAAATTTCGCCATGATGCCCCTGTTTCCGTGTGAGGCACTCTCTTCACCTGTTTTGGCCGCCTGTAGCCCTGCAATTCACGCATCACTGAAACTTCAACTGAACTGCTGAA
>CAZUVA010000111.1:0-4351 GCA_964622755.1 uncultured Zetaproteobacteria bacterium | reverse complement strand
TCAAGCACATCAATCATCTGATTAACGGTATTTTCAATGACTGCTCTGGGGCCTTCATCAGCAGCCCATGCAGATGTGGCCAGTAACATGGCGGCTAAAATGGTGATACGTTGGAAAAATTTCATCATAAACTCCTTGGCATTAACGGCGCATTGTTTATTTCATGTCAACAGCACATATCGTAACAGCAGCAAGTCGCAGCTCGAGGTGAAATGATTACTCCTTACCGCTGAAAATATACTTGCTGATCAAATCTTCGATATTGATGGCAGATTCGGTTTCTTCAATTTCATTGCCTGCTTCGAGAAAGGTATCATCCGAGCCTTGGGTGATACGAATATAGCGGTCGCCGATAATGCCTTTGGTGCGTACCGAGGCAAACGAGTCCTCGGCAATTTTGACGTCGTCATGGATGCGCAACACCATAGTAGCGTGATCGTTATTGGTCAGGGTGACGGTGTCCACACGCCCGACAATCACGCCGGCCATCATAATATCGCTGCCATTGCGTACACCGCCGGCATCGTCGAAATCGGCGGTCAGCGTATAACCTGACGCGCCGAGCCCGCCGACCTGACCGATTTTCAGGGCTAACCAGCCAATCGACAGAAGGCCGAGAAAAACAAACAGGCCCACGCTTATTTCTACTTTTCTGTACGCTTGCATGCAATACTCCTTACAGGAAAAACGAGGTTAAAATATAATCGACTATCAATACGCCCACCGATGCCACCACCACAGCCTGCGTGGTAGCTCGCGCCACGCCTTCGGTGGTGGGCTCCGAGCGGTAGCCCATATAGGTGCAGATCATACCGATCATAAATCCGAACACGACCGCCTTGACCCAGCCGCCATAAATATCGTGCATGGTGATTTTGGCGATTAATTCGCCCATGTAAGCGCCGGGATTCACGCCCAATAATTCCACTCCGACAATATAGCCGGAGCCAATGCCGATCACATCAAACAGGGATACCAGCAGCGGCACAGCCAGCGTAATAGCCACGATGCGCGGCAACAGGATGCGCTGTTTGGGGTTGACGGCCATCATCTCCAGCGCATCGGTTTGTTCGGTGACGCGCATAATGCCGATTTCGGCAGTGATGCTGGAACCGGCCCGCCCGATAATCATGAATGCGCCCAGGACCGGCCCCAACTCACGGATAATTGACATGCCGACGCCTGCGCCAAGCAATGATTCCGAGCCGAACTTTGCCAGTGTATAATACCCCTGCAAGGCCAGCACCATGCCGGTGAATGCGCCGGTAATGATGATGATCACCAGCGAACCGACGCCGAGTGCGTTCATTTGCAGCACAAAATGTTTACCCTGCCATGGTCTGGAGAAAAACAGCCCTAGCGCGCCAAGACCAAGCATGGTGCCGTCGCCAAGTTGCTCGATGCCGCGCAAGGCATGGCGACCGAGGCGTCCGAAAAAGATAGAGAGAGCCGATTGGTTGATGGATGTGTCAGTCATAAGCGTGGCTCAGGATGAGAAGCGCACAGTGCCGGGTCTGTGCGTCAGGTCATCAATATAGGATGTGGTGCTGCGTGAAAACGGAATCGGGCCGTCAGGCCGGCCTTCGAGAAATTGTTGCACGCGCGCATCATCGCTGTCACGAATCGAATCCGGCGGGCCTTTGGCGATAATGCGGCCCTGCCAGAGCAGAATCACATGGTCGGCGATTGCCAGCCCCGCCTGCACATCATGAGTGACCACAATAGACGTCATACGATTTTTCTGAGCGGTATTATGAATCAGCGTACTGATGACACCCGAAGATATCGGATCCAGGCCGGAAGTCGGCTCATCAAAAAAGACAATTTTGGGATCCATTGCCATGGCACGCGCAAACGCCACACGCTTGGCCATGCCTCCGGAGAGTTCAGATGGCATCATCTGTTCAAAACCGCGCAGGCCGACCTGCTCCAGTTTCATCGACACCATGGTTTGAATGACTTCTTCATCCAGACCGGTGTGTTCATGCAGCGGGAAGGCGACGTTGTCGTACACATTCAACGAATTCAGCAGGGCCGAGTATTGAAACAGCATGCCCATGCCCTGACGCAGTTCATACAGCCGCTTATCAGTAATGGAACATAAATCTTCATCACCATACCAGACATGGCCGGAGCTGGGCTTTTCCAACCCTGCCAGCAATCGCAATAGTGTTGTTTTGCCCGAACCGGAGCCACCCATAATGGCTGTAATCTTGCCTTCCCGGACATGAATATCAGTCGGCGTTAATGCTGCGACATCGCCATAAAACTTGCTGAGTTGTTCTCCACGGATCATGACGGCAGACTAACACGGCAAAATACCAATGCACGCGCAACGATGGCGCAGACTGCGTTGAAACGCTACATTTGGCCGTCTTTTATTGAACATAAATAACAAATGCGCGTTAGGAGTGGAATAGATGAACTTTGCGGATCGTGACGGCGTGATTTGGTTCGATGGCGAGATGGTGGACTGGCGCGAGGCCAAAGTACATGTACTGACACATACGCTGCATTACGGCATGGGCGTGTTCGAAGGCGTGCGGGCTTACAATGCCGATGCCGGTACAACGATTTTTCGCCTGCAGGCGCATACTGACCGCCTGTTCCGTTCAGCTAAAATCATGAATATGGAGATGCCTTTTTCCCGAAATGAACTGAACGAAGCGCAGCTTGCCGCTGTGCGTGAGAATGGACTGGATTCAGCATATCTCCGCCCCATGGTGTTTTATGGTTCCGAGGGCATGGGCCTGCGCGCCGACAACCTCAAGACCCATGTCATTGTGGCAGCATGGAGTTGGGGCGCATATCTGGGCGCAGAAGCACTGGAGAAAGGAATTCGTATTCGCACCTCCTCGTTCACCCGCCATCATGTCAATGTCGCCATGTGCAAAGCCAAAGCGAATGGCAATTATATCAATTCAATGCTGGGCCTTTCCGATGCTTTGCGTGACGGTTATGACGAAGCGCTGTTTCTGGATGTGGACGGTTTTGTGGCTGAAGGCAGCGGTGAGAATTTCTTCATGGTTTACGATGGCGTGATTTACACGCCGGAATTAAGCAGCGCGCTCGATGGTATTACACGTGCAACCGTCATTCATTTGGCCAAAGAGGCCGGTTATGAAGTGCGTGAAAAACGTATTACCCGCGATGAGGTCTATGTTGCCGATGAAGCATTTTTTACCGGCACAGCCGCTGAAGTTACCCCGATCAGAGAACTGGATGGCCGGACAATCGGGTGTGGTTCCCGTGGCCCGGTCACAGAAATGTTACAGAAAAAATATTTTGATGTTGTGCATGGCCGCAGCGCGCCTCATAAGGATTGGCTGACATATGTCTGATTCTATGCCTGAGGTCGGTTTGTACTAATTGGGATAATAGTAAGGGCTCGCAGTTTATGCGGGCCTTTTTTATGCCGGCCAGCACAATAGAGACAGTATCAGTCTCCATGATTCAAAATAGGGTATCAGATTATTGAGAAATCCGTGATATCGATAAATGTTCGGGTTAGCCTGCGCGCCATTTCACTCGGCCAAGGAGATTTCATGACTGTACGTACCCGCTTCGCCCCGTCACCAACCGGCATGTTGCATATTGGCGGTGCCCGCACCGCACTGTTTGCATGGCTTTATGCCCGTCACCATGGTGGCCAGTTTGTACTGCGCATTGAGGATACGGACAGGGAGCGCTCGACTGATGAAGCCACACAGGTCATTCTGGACGGACTGAGCTGGCTGGGGCTGGACTGGGATGAAGAGCCGGTATTTCAGACAACACGCCAGGCTGAACATGTCCGGGCCGTCGAACAATTGATCGAGAAAGGTCATGCTTACCGCTGTTACTGCAGCAGGAATGAGCTTGATCAAATGCGTGAGGCTCAGCGTACTGCCGGCAAGAAGCCGATGTATGATGGCCGTTGCCGCCACCGCTCGGTTCAGCCGGAAGACCAGCCTTATGTCATTCGCTTTCGTTCGCCCGATGAGGGTGAAACCATCGTCAATGATCTGGTGCTTGGGTCGGTCAGTTTTCCCAATGCCGAACTTGATGATCTGATTCTGCTGCGCTCCGACGGCACCCCTACCTACAACCTGGCCGTGGTGATTGACGATGCAGCCATGGGTATTACGCATGTGGTACGCGGTTCTGACCATCTGAATAATACGCCGCGCCAGATTCAGCTCTATCAGGCGCTCGGATTGCCAATGCCACAATTTGCTCATATCCCGCTAATTCATGGCCCGGATGGTGCCAAGATGTCCAAACGCCACGGTTCTGTGGCCATTACCGAATATCGCGAGCAGGGGTATTTGCCCGATGCAATGAACAATTACCTGGCCAGGCTCGGCTGGTC
>CAZUVA010000110.1:0-4403 GCA_964622755.1 uncultured Zetaproteobacteria bacterium | reverse complement strand
ACTGGCCTGCCACCATGGCTAAATCGCTTTTCGTCTGCCAAAGCTGTGGTTCCGAACACCGCAAGTGGATAGGCCAGTGTCCGGATTGCGGTGGCTGGAATTCCATTTCCGAGCAAGTGGTTGAACAAGCATCTGCCCGTGCGGTTGGCAAAGGAAAAGTGCTGGCAACAACTTCCATTACGGATATCAGCATCGAAGACAGCCCACGGCGATCCACCTGCATTGATGAACTCGACAGGGTTCTGGGTGGCGGGCTGGTGCCCGGTTCCGCCGTATTAATCGGTGGCGACCCCGGTATCGGGAAATCTACTGTACTGTTACAGGCCGCAGCAAAACTGGCCGCTAACAAACAGCCATCGAGTCAAACGGCCTCAAAAGAACACTCCGCCCCGGTACTCTATATCACCGGCGAAGAATCCGTGCAGCAGGTACATTTACGTGGTGAACGCATCGGTGCCTTACATCCGAATTTATTACTTGTCTCCGCCTGTGAACTGGAATCCATGCTGACCACCATCGACAAGATCAAACCATCGGCTGTGATCGTTGATTCCATTCAAACCACCGTCAGCAACCGCCTGACCAGTGCACCGGGTACGGTTTCCCAGGTAAGAGATTGCTCCGCCAACCTGATTCGAAATGCCAAACAGCATGGCCATGCACTGATTCTGGTTGGTCACGTGACCAAGGAAGGTGCACTGGCCGGCCCGCGTGTGCTCGAACACATGGTTGATGCTGTCATCTACTTCGAGGGTGATCGCGGCCATGCCCACCGCATTCTGCGCGCCGTGAAGAACCGTTTCGGCCCGGCCGGAGAAATCGGTGTGTTTGAAATGACGGACGCAGGTCTCATCGGCGTCCGCGATGCTTCCCGTTTGTTTCTGGCTGAACGCTCCAGAGATACACCCGGTTCTGTGGTGCTTGCCTGTATGGAGGGTACACGCCCGTTGCTGGTCGAAGTACAGGCGCTGATTGCACCCACTGTCTATGCTACGCCGAAACGTTCGGCTATCGGCGTCGATACCGGGCGAGTCGCCATGCTGACTGCCGTACTGGAACGACGCATCGGATTGCCGCTATCCCAGCATGATGTATATATCAATATCGCCGGCGGCGCCCGTGTCAATGAACCGGCTGCCGATCTGGCTGTGTTGCTGGCCATGGTATCAGCTTATCAGGGAAAAGCGGTAGCTGAAGACACTGCTGTGTTTGGGGAAGTAGGGCTCACCGGGGAAGTGCGGCCGGTCGGACAGCCGGAAGCCAGAGCCAGAGAAATTGCCAATCTGGGCTTTAGCAAACTGCTGTTACCTGCTGAAAATCATGAGAGGGTGCAGAAGGCCAATATCGTTGCTAACATGCGCGGCCAGACAGAAGCATCGCTTACCCTGACAGCGATCAGGCATTTATCTGAAGCAGCACAAAAGTTATTTTAACTGGATTGATTGAGGGCTGACTTGAATTTTGTTGATTATATCCTGATTGCTATCGTCGGATTATCGATGGTATTATCACTGTGGCGTGGCTTTATGCGCGAGGTTGTTTCGCTCATTGGCCTGATCGCAGCATTCCTGGTTGCCAGCAGGCTATCGGGCCGTACGGGCGACTTCCTCAGCCAATGGATACTCAACCCCACGGCTGCAGATGTTGCCGGTTTTGTTCTCGTATTCGTGATTGTCATGATTCTAGTAGGGCTGATCGGTGCAATTATTCACCATCTGGTTGATGCGGTAGCGCTGACTGCTACCGATCGTACACTGGGTGTCTTTTTCGGCGCTGCTCGTGGCATGTTATTGATTGCCGTCTGCTTTCTGGTCTATACATCCTATACCAAGCCCAACGAACCCTGGCTAAAGAAGAGCCTGCTTACGCCCTATGCTATCGAACTCGGTGATATGCTGGGCGGCATGATTCCACAGCGTTATCCGTTTTCCAGACAAAGTGGCGCTAAATATTCTTCGCCGCAAAGTGCCAATACGCGCCTGCAGGACATTATTCCGGTCAAAGATAAAGAAGCTATAAAATCGATTTTCGAAACCAACAGGAGATGAGATCGATATGACTGTTTCCGACAGCTATGATCACTTCCATGACGAATGCGGCGTCTTCGGCGTATTTAATCATCCCGAGGCAGCCAACCTGACCTATCTTGGTCTTTATGCTCAACAACATCGAGGGCAGGAATCGGCCGGCATCGTCAGCACAGACGGGCACAGTTTCTATACCCATCGCGGCATGGGCCTGGTGGCAGATATTTTTCAAAAGTCGGATATCAAAACCCTCTCTGGCCAACATAGTATCGGCCATGTGCGCTACTCCACTTCGGGTGAATCCGGGTTACGCAATTGCCAACCATTCTCCTATGAATATGCCCATGGCGGTATCGCCATGTGCCACAACGGTAACATCGTCAATGCGCCGGAACTGCGTACGCAACTGGAGAATAAAGGATCTATTTTCCAGTCCACATCCGATACTGAAGTACTGATTCATCTGGTCGCCAGAAGCCGGGCATCCAGCATGAAGGAGCGACTGGCCGGAGCGGTCAGTAAACTGACCGGAGGCTTTTCCCTGCTGGTTCTGGTCGAGAAACGTCTGGTCGGCATGCGTGATCGCCATGGCATACGCCCGCTGGTGCTGGGTAAACTGGATAACTCATGGGTGCTGGCATCGGAGACCTGCGCCTTTGATCTGGTCGGCGCCACTTACGTGCGCGATATTGAGCCGGGTGAAATGGTCGTGATCGATGAGCACGGACTGGAAAGTCTGCGCCCGTTCCAGTCTGTAAAACCCAAATTCTGCGTTTTTGAATATGTCTATTTTGCGCGCCCGGATTCAACACTCGAGGGTATCAACGTCTATCAGGCGCGTTATCAAATTGGTTATGAACTGGCCAAAGAATCGCCTGTCGAAGCAGACCTTGTCATACCTGTGCCCGATTCCGGCGTTCCACCTGCCATGGGTTTCGCCGAAGCATCCGGCATCCCGTTTCAGATGGGTCTGATTCGCAATCATTATGTCGGTCGCACATTTATTGAACCCCGGCAATCCATCAGAAATTTTGGCGTTAAACTGAAACTGAATCCGAACCGTCAACTTATCGAAGGTAAACGCGTAATACTGGTGGATGACTCCATCGTACGCGGTACCACCAGCCGGAAAATTGTTGAAATGGTGCGCGCGGCAGGTGCCAAAGAAATTCACATGCGCATTTCCAGCCCGCCAACCAAACATTCCTGTTTTTACGGTGTCGATACACCGAATGCAGATGAATTGATGGCCAATAAAATGGATCTTGAATCCATGCGCAAAGCGATTGGCGCCGATTCGCTGGCATTCGTCAGCTTCGACGGCATGTACAAGGCCGTCGGCAAACCTCGCGACCAGCATTGCGATGCCTGCTTTTCCGGCGACTATCCCGTGCCGGTCGAAAAACAGCGTTCGCCCCAGCTTTCACTGCTTCATATTCATACCCGCAAATAGTTATGACACTGCGGCCTGCGGTCGTTCTCATCCACGGCCTGTTCGGGTTTCGTAAATTACTGTGGCTTGAATATTTCCAGGGTGTTCGCTCGTTGTACGAAAGCATGGGGCTGCACGTGATTACGCCCTCCCTGCCATGGTCAGGCAGCATCGAGCAACGTTCCGATGCTCTGGCACAACAACTCAAAACTGAATTCGCCCCGCTGCATTTGGTCGCCCATTCCATGGGCGGGCTCGATGCCCGCCGCTGGATTACTCATTTGGGTGGAGCCAATCGCATACTCAGTCTAACCACCCTTGCCACCCCGCATCATGGCTCTATCGCCGCAGATCATGTTTGTCAGGGACTATCCCCTTTCAGAATTTTCTCCGGTGTTAGGGGTTTGACCACAACAAATATGAATGCGTTCAACAAACACACGCCGAATCAACCCGATGTAACGTATCGCAGTTACGCTGCTGCCCGGCCCGTTGCAGAGCATCCATGGATCGTGCGGCGCTATGGTAGAAAAATTCAAACCACCGAGGGAGACAACGATTCACAGGTTTCCGTTCGCTCAGCCACCTGGGGCGAGCATATCGCCACCCTGCCCTGCGATCATTTTGAACTGATTTCCAGAAATTTCTGGTTCAATCCATTCCGCCAACGAGCGACCTTTGACCCAATGCCCGTTTACAGGGACATCGGTAACTGGATACTACAGTTTCCAATACACCATAAACCCGGTAATTAAAGGAGCCTCTATGTTTGTCACTATGAACCGTTTTACCATCGACCCCGATCACTGGGATGATTTTGAAAACCGTTTCAAACAACGTGCCGGTCTGGTGGACAATGAACCCGGCTTTATCCGTAATACCGTACTCAGACCGCAGGAAAACACTTCGAATCAACATATTGTCATGACTTTATGGGAATCACG
>CAZUVA010000109.1:0-4433 GCA_964622755.1 uncultured Zetaproteobacteria bacterium | reverse complement strand
TCATAACGGTCACCAACCATAGTTCAGTGCTTCGTATCTTTCGTTATGCAGAAGCCTTCAACCAGGTATCCAGTTCACCACGGCGTTCGAGAGCATAGAGTTCATCACAACCGCCGACATGGCGATTGTTGATGAAAATCTGGGGAATTGTGCGCATGCCGGGGGCGCGTTCATTCATTTCGGCCTGACGTGTCATGTCTTTTCGGACATTATACTCGGCAAATTCGAGACCCTTCTTTTTCAGCAGCGCTTTGGCGCGTACGCAGTAGGGGCAGAAATCGCCGGAATAAACTTCAATGTTTGCCATGTGTGATACCTATCCTTTCAGTGATGTGCGCGCCAGCGACAATACATTGACCGGCTTGCCCAGCCTTATACTGGCGCGGGCGGCATAATGCAGTGTGGAACCCGTGGTCAGAATATCATCGACAATCCAGACCGAAGTAACCTGATCGGCCAAATCCTGCCAGCGTGGCTCGTAGTCGTCAGCCAGCGCAAATGCCTTACGTAGATTTTTTCGCCGGGCCTGACCTGAAAGCGCCGATTGCCTCGGCTGTTCACCGATACGTCGAAGTAAATGCCAGTCCCGGACGCATCCCGTTCCATCAGCCAGCCATTTACAGAGATTTGCGGCATGATGCTGGCCACTCTTGCGCATTCGGGAGAGTGGCATGGGTACTGGCAACAATAGCGAATGCTCATTGATTTGGCCTCGGATGCCTGGCATGGCTGCATCCACCAGCCAGCGTATCGCCGCATCATGACCCTGCAGTTTCCAGTCCAGAACCGCATCCCGTACCGCCCCGTGATAACAATACAAACTGCAGGTCTGGTATTGTGCAGGGGGTTTTTGTAAACAACGGCCACACGGGCCGGGTTGCATCTCTGCAGGTAATGGAGTGCCACAGCGTTTGCAGGTGGAGTGCGGCCATATTTCAATACTTTCAAGGCATAAGCTACAACAACCATTACCGGCAAGCATCGGGGCATGACAGAAAAGGCAGGCGGGTGGAAACAGTAAATCACGCAGATGGTTAACCAAAACCATACCTTTGGTTGACAGCATGTTCATGCCAACCAGCATGCCGGACATGGTTGATTCGCGCAATTGGTTTGCAGAAATTCCCGAAACCCGTCGTCGCCGTTTTCTCGCTTCGCAGCGCGACGGTGTGCGTATTACGGTGAACGGGAGCGACTTGATTAATTTCGCCAGCAATGATTATTTGGGGTTATCCTGTCATCCCACTGTGTGTATGGCGGCGCAGAGCTCATGTGCGGAGGCAGTGGGTAGTGGCGCGTCCCGTCTTGTTTGCGGCGATGACCCGGTGTTGCACCGGCTGGAAGAAAAACTGGCCGACTGGAAAGGTTATGAAGCCTGTTTAATCGTCGGTTCCGGCATGCTGGCCAATCTCGGTTTGCTACAGGCTTTGGGAGATCGGCATACGCATATTTTTGCCGATAAACTCAATCATGCTTCGCTGGTGGACGGCGCACGTCTGTCTGGCGCTAAAAGCCACCGTTATGCGCATTTGAATGTCCACCAACTCGAACAGCAATTGCAAAACCATGCGGCTGAAAAACGCATTATCGTATCCGACGGCGTGTTCAGCATGGATGGCGATTGTGCTGATGTCGGCGTGCTGCTCGCACTGGCTGAAGTGCATGATACGCTGCTAATCATTGATGATGCGCATGGTATTGGCACGGTTGGAGAAAATGGCAAGGGGTTGACGGCGGTTCACGATATTGCCGGTCATGCCCGGCTGGTTGAGGTGGGCACATTCGGCAAGGCATTTGGCAGCTATGGCGCATTTATTCTCGGCTCGTTTGAACTGATTGAGGGTTTAAGGCAGCGCCAGCGTAGCATGATTTATTCCACCGCCTTGCCGGTGGCCATGATTGCGGCGGCGGAAACTGCGTTGCTGCTGATCCAGCGCGGTGAACAGGTCAAACAACTGCATCGCAATCTGGCGCATTTCAAAGCTGCAATCCCGGCGATGGGTTTTATGGTTTCAGACACAGCGATTCAGCCGCTGATTGTTGGTTCCGATGCCCAAGCGTTGAAAATGTCAGCGGCGCTGGCCGACCATGGTTTCTTCGTTTCAGCCATTCGCCCGCCCACTGTACCGGAAGGTACGGCGCGCCTGCGTTTTACATTGTCGGCGGCGCATTCGACTGAGCAAATCGATGCCCTGATTAGCTGTTTGAAGGACTTGTTATGAAACAGCTGGTATTTCTGCACGGCTGGGCGCAATCCCGACAGGTCTGGTTTCAGCAGTTCGATGAATTTCCCGATGCAATTTTTCTGAATCTTCCCGGTCATGGCGGCTCAGACGATGCACCAGCGGATGACTGGCTTGAAATCATTGTACAACAGTTGCCGGATGATCCGTGTGTGCTGGTCGGCTGGTCTTTGGGCGGCATGCTGGCGCTCAAGTTGGCGCAACAATTCCCCGAGCGCATTGGCGCTCTGGCGTTGGTTGCCAGCACTCCCTGTTTTCGCAGAAAAGACGACTGGCAGGCCGGGTGCGATGATCAGCTTTTCTCCGGCTTTGAAATAGCGGTCGCCAGCGGCTCGCCCAGATTATTGAACCGCTTTTTTGCCCTGATGCTGCACGGTGATGGTTTAAGTCGCGGCGATTATAATACGCTGGCAAAACAGGCTGTGAACCGACAACAGACTGTAACTGAAGCGGGATTAAAGCGTGGGCTTGCACTGTTGGCATCGCTGGATAGTCGCCAGTCGGTTGCGGACATCTCTGTGCCTGCTTTGATTCTGCATGGCGAGCAGGATGCGATTGTATCCGTCGAGTCCGGCCGCTGGCTGGCCAAATCAATACAGGGTAGCCGGGCATACCTGCTCCCTGACTGCGGCCATGCGCCATTTCTGACTCAGCCCGAAATATTCAACAAACATCTTACCCATTGGTGGAACACACTGTGAACAATGAACACATTAAAACCAGCCATGTCAAACGCGCTTTTTCATCAGCTTCAGGCAGTTACGATGCGCATGCTGTGTTGCAACGCGAAATTGCCGACCGTTTATTGGCGCATCTCTCCTTCACCAAAATCGAGCCGAAGCGTATTCTCGATATTGGTTGTGGTACTGGTTACTTTACCCGTTTATTACGCGGAAAATTCAAGGGCGCAGAAATTGTAGCGGTGGATTTATCCGAAGCCATGGTGCAAACCACACGCAAAGCCCATGGCAGACGTTTACCCTGGCATGGGCATCACCACCATATCATCGGTGATGCAGCCGAACTGCCGTTCAAAGCGGAACAGTTCGATCTGGTATGCTCGAACCTGACCATGCAGTGGCTACCCGATCCACAGGCTATGTTGCAGGAAATGCGGCGGGTGCTGGCACCGGGTGGGCTGATGCTATTTTCAACCTTTGGACGGCGTACGCTTGCCGAATTGAGACAATCTCTGGCCAGTATTGAACCCGAACGTGCCGGCCATGTACTGCCATTCCCGGATGTTATGTCACTGGGTGATGCGCTGATGAAACTGCCCATTGAGTTGCCGGTAACAGATACTGATCTGTTTACCCTTACATATCCCGACACCATTAGTCTGATTCGAGAACTGAAAGGTCTGGGGGCCTCGGCTTCAGCCATCCGTGGTCGTAAAAGCGGTCTCTATGGGCGCGCCCTGATTGCACAACTGGAGCGGGAATATTCCGATAAACATCGCGGCGAGGATGGTAAAATTTATGCCACTTTTGAAGCGCTGTATGCTCAGGCCTGGTACAAACAGGCGGGTTATGAACATGGGGGCAGCATGATTCCGATTCGTGCAGAAGGAGATATTAATCTCGGAGGGCTATAGCCGTATGATTTATTCCTGCCCGTTCATTCAGAGCATGTTTTTAAATCGCGGTTGGTTATAGCAGTGCTCCCTGTTCAATAAGGAAATCAGTCCAATTTAATTGATTTGCGCGATTTGCAACGATGCGATGGCAATGAATATCCGGCTGTGATTTGACTTTCCAGTGATGAGTTGGCTATACTGGTCTGCATCTGGTCTGTTTTTTTAGATAGAGGTGTATTATGAGTCAAGTTGGTGTTTACGAAGCGAAAACACATCTGCCCCGGTTACTGGAGAAGGTAGAGTGTGGCGAAAGAATTACCATTACCCGCCATGGTCGTTCTGTAGCCATATTGCAGCCGGTTGATGGTTCTGCCAACAGCATTCGTAATGTTATCAATGATATGAAGCAGTTTCGCCTTGGCAAAAAACTTCAAGGCCTTTCTATTCGCGAAATGATTGAGGACGGACGGGATTAAGCCGGTTATGGAGCGCTTTGTTCTGGATAATTCGATTGTCATGGCATGGTGCTTTGAGGATGAAAGCAACGCTCTGGCGGATACTGTACTGGAGCAGATGGAAACAAAGCTTGCGATTGTGCCTGCCATTTGGCCATT
>CAZUVA010000108.1:0-4457 GCA_964622755.1 uncultured Zetaproteobacteria bacterium | reverse complement strand
CAGCCCTGATGATTATCCCGAAGTTACCCATATCTACGATGCCAATGGCTGTGATACCTGCATGGGCACCGGTTACGCCGGGCGCATAGCGATTTATGAAATGGCGCGGGTTTCCGATGCCATGCGCAATGCCATTCACGAGGGCAAAGGTTTGCCGACCATGCGTCGTATCGCCAGAAAAGAGCAGATGATTACGCTGCGTCAGGATGTGGCGCGCCATGTGGCGGCGGGCGTTACCAGCATTGAAGAGGTGTTGCGCGTGACCATGGAAGATGTGGTTGCTGTCGAGCCATGAGCGTTTTTGCCTATGAAGCGCTGGATGGGCGGGGACGGCGGCAGAAAGGGGAAATTGAAGCCGATTCGGAACGCGGTGCGCGCCAGAAACTGAAATCCCGGCAGCTGGTGGTACGCAAGCTTACCGCCATTGAAAAACAGCAGCGCGGCAAGGATGGCGTCGGTCAGACGCGTCTGAGCGCATCCGAAACCGTTCTGTTCTTGCAACAACTATCCACCCTGATTGAAGCGGGCATGCCGTTGATAGATGCACTCGGCTCGATTGCCGACGGTATGAGCAAGCAGGCCTCGCGCCGGGCCGTGTTCACGATTCGCAAAAAAGTGCTGGAGGGTGGTTCGCTGGCCGAGGCGCTGCGGGCGCAGAATTTCGATGAGGTGATCTGCAATATGATTGCCGCCGGCGAGGAAACCGGCCAGCTCGAAGCGGTGGCTTCGCGGCTGGCGCAATTATTGGAGCATCGCCAGCAATTGAATCAGGATTTGCTGTCGGCCACGCTGTATCCGGCCATCATCATGGGATTTGGCGTGTTGGTGATGCTGTTTCTGATGACCGTTGTGATTCCCAAAATGGTAGCTGTGTTCGAGCGCGCCGGCGGCGATTTGCCCACCCTGACCAAAGTGGTGATTACGTTATCCGATTTTTTGCGCGCCCATGGCGGCTGGCTGATTGTGGTGTTTGCCGCCCTGATTCTGGCCTATAAGGTGCTAATGCGAAATCCATCGGTGCGTCAGCGCCGGGATGCATGGCTGTTACGATTGCCGGGAATTTCTACATTACTGGTGACGATTGAAACAGCCCGTTTCTCGCGCACGCTGGGGATGCTGTTGAACGGCGGCGTGCCAGCGCTGGCCGCCATGTTAATCGCCAACCAGAGTTGGTCGCTGCTGCCGTTGAAAGACATTGGAGAGCAGGCCAGAGAAAGTTTAAGAGAAGGCGAATCGCTGGCGATAGCATTAAAAAGTGGCGGCTATATCCCCTCCATGGCGATCCAGTTGCTGGCTGTTGGAGAACAGAGCGGTCAGCTCGATACGATGCTGATTCGCATTGCCGATCATTATGAAAAAGAGGTGTCGCGCAATTTAAGCCGAATGTTAACCATTGCCGAACCGTTGCTGGTGATGTTTATGGCGGTGGGCGTAGGGGCGCTGGCTATGGCGATTCTACTGCCGATTGTCGAAATGAATCAGTTGGTGAAATGAAGCGGTGGGTGACGTGAAGAAGCTGGGCGTGCTGTTGATTGTGTTGCTGGCATATCTGCCGGTTTGCCAAGCTGATTCGGCGTCTGCTTATCGGCAGGCTATCGATTCGGCAGTTCAGGGAGACGACCGGACTGTGGTTGCAACATTGGGTGTGCTGGCGGAAATATTGCCGGCGCAAAGCATCTGGCGGCAACGCATGATTGCTGCACAGCAATTGATTCGCATGCGCATGGCGAACAGTGTTTTGTTTCCTGTACAAGCCGGGCCAAATTCACATTTGGCGCTGGCTTCTGCTTATGCATCGGCGCACCCGTTATTGCAGGATGTAAAACGATGGCCTGCAACGCTGCTTGCCGTGATTGCGCCGGGGGCCGGGCACGCATGGCAGGGGCGCTGGCGCGACGCCGGCATGGCGGCGCTGATGGTTTGGCCGATGCTGATTTTAACGATATGGGCTGCCAAAAGGCGCATGGGGCCGGTTACGGTATTTTTTGCACTGATTACTGTCTGGTTGTGGTCGGGTACGGTATTTTCATCCATATCGCTGGCGGAACGAGCCAATGCGGAAACCTATATGGCCTGGTGGCAGGGAGTCTGGCAGGCCTCGGGTTTGCCCGGCAGACCGTGGTGATCATGGCAATGCTACGGTCTTTTCTCGGTCTTTACATGTTACTGGCAGCAGGCAGTTTCGCCTTTGCCATGTTGTGGCAGACGATTTTGCCGCCGTTATCATCCGGGCCGGAGAACATGGTGATGCATTTTTATCGAAACGTGGTCGGGCAGATGGATGGGCGATCCTGCCCGTCATATCCGGTCTGT
Organism: uncultured Zetaproteobacteria bacterium; assembly: GCA_964622755.1. GTDB lineage: Bacteria > Pseudomonadota > Zetaproteobacteria > Mariprofundales > Mariprofundaceae > Mariprofundus. The sequence continues at coordinate 2,144 of CAZUVA010000108.1, read as the reverse complement.
TCGCTTTATGCGACGCAGGCGGTGGCTCGGCATGGTTTGTTGATTGGCTCGTGGCTGGCGATGGATCGCATTATCCATGAACATGATGATATCCAACGGGGCCAATGGTTGACTATCAATGGCGAAGAACGTTTATACGACCCATTGAGGCGCAATGATTTCTGGATCGGCGTAAAGGAATAGTCAAAATATTTTCATCGCAGATGACGCAGGATAAAGACATTCAACATAAAAACAGAAGTTACTGTTTTTGATTTTTTTCTGTGTTCTCTGTGGTGCAAGGTTTTGAATTGAGTTTGTGATGAGAATAGAGTGAATAAAATGAGAGGAACTGGCATGCAAGCTAACAAGTTGGAAATGAGCCGGGGGCGTGATGAAAAAGGTTTTACGCTGCTGGAGATTATGGTGGTGCTCGTCATTATCGGCGTATTGGCAGCACTGGTGGCGCCACGTTTTCTTGAGCGCGCTGATGAGGCCAAGGTGGATGCCTGCAAGGTGCAGATGAAAAATATAGGTCAGGCATTGAAACTGTATCGCCTTCAGCATGGTAAATATCCGGTATCCGGTGGTTTACAGGTGCTGGCAACGGCAGGTAAGGATGGTAAACGTTATATGGATTCGCTGCCAAAAGATCCGTGGGGCAGTGATTTTGTATACCTGTCTCCCGGTGTGCATGGCGATTTCGATATTCTTTCCTATGGTGCGGACGGCCAGGCCGGAGGTAGCGGTTTCGATGCTGATATTGGCAGTTGGCAGTAAGAAACTGACGCTGGCCTGATTAATGTATGGCAGCATGAGCTGGGAATCCGGGAAAATTGATGCCGGTTTTACGTTGCTGGAGATTTTGCTGGTCATTGTGATTATGGCAGTAACTTCGATGATGGTGGCACCTTCGTATTTTTCCGCCGTATCTGTATCGATTGATGATGAGGGGAAAAGACTGGCGCAGGTGTTGAGGTTGGCCAGTGAAGAAGCGACGCTGTCGGGTGATGCTTTTCGGGTCAGATTTCGTCAGCACAGTTATCAGTTCCAGTCTGCTGATCAGGAAGGCGCATGGCAGACGTTGCAAGATCGACCTTATCAGCCGCATCAGCTTCCTGAAGGGTTTCAGATTGTTGAAATCAAGCCGACGGTGCCATTGACAGAAGATGTTGATGGAGAAGCAAAAGGTACAGAAGCGGTACTGGCCGATGTGTTGCTATTGTCTGAGGGAATCAGTCAGATTGCCGATATTATACTAGATACAGACCCGTCTGGCGGCCCTCCATTAACAATACAACTGCGCCCCGGGCCGGGCGGCATCCGTGTTGAGAAAGCATCAGATGGCTAGTAACGAATCAGGATTTACCCTGATCGAGGCGCTGGTGGCGCTAATGATTGCATCGACGGCGCTGGTTGTATTGATGGGGCGTCTCGGTTCTTCGGCAAATATTCAGCATACCTTGATGATGCACGAACTGGCCATGGACAGCGCGCGTAACAAGCTGACCGAATTGACCATTGCTTCGGCCAGTCTCGATGAGCAGCAAGGCGTGATCGAAGCGGGGGATATGCAGCTTGAATGGCGTAGCTGGAGTGAAAAAACGATGCTGGATGGATTTATGCGACTGAATGTCAGCGTCAAGGCGCCGAATGAGCCGAAAGTGGTCGTATTCCTGTACAGGGAAGTCCAGTGACTGGTTCAGGGGAGCGCGGTTTCACGCTGATTGAAGTATTGATGGCGTTGACCGTGTTCGGCCTGATTTCAGGTTTATCCTATGCTGCGCTCGGAACAGCGGGCAATGGTTTCGAAATTCTGAATGAGGTTCGACTGACTCAGGAAAAGTCCGGCTGGGTGGCTAAGCAGTTGCGTTCAGATATACGGTATTTAACGGCTGCACCCCACAGGAACGGGTTAAAAGTTAATCAGCAACCGGCTGGTCAGCTTACACCGCTTCGAATCCGGAATGATAACCGGGGTGATATCGAGCTTGATCAATTGTGGCTGCTGGTGCGGGAGCCCGGACTCCAGTCAATCAGCCAGGTGCATTATTATATCGATGAAGACAATGGACATTTGATGCGTGAATCGCGTTTGCTGCTTGCTCGTAATCAGGTGGAACCGATGCGCTGGGATTTTGGCAAGATTGATTCATGGTCTGTGG
>CAZUVA010000107.1:0-4458 GCA_964622755.1 uncultured Zetaproteobacteria bacterium | reverse complement strand
GTGATGGCAATCCACCTGTGTCCCCGGAATATTTGCATGCTAGTTAAATTTTAGGAGGTAATTCGGGGGTAATAAGGGGAAAAATGAAAATTGATCATATCGCCATTAACGGGGAATTCTCGGAATTCAGGTGATACAAGATGTCTGACATGACCGAAATATCGTTGGAGATCGAAGCGCTACGTGAAAAGCTGGGGCGGATATTTCCTGCGGTTGATTCGGCTTTTGATGATTGTGCTACTGAAGCCATTCGCCTGCTTTCTGAGCAGGGTGTGCAGACGTGGCTGGCCAGCGCTAAATTTCTAGGTTCATTAGGCAGAGGTGCTGCGCCCATGTTGGCCTTCCTCGAGTCAGGGCTGCGCGTGGCTGCAGTGATTGGCGAAGAATCGCTGGGGCTGCTGAAAGAGAGTTCTTATCAGATTTCGCGAAGCCCCAATGGCAATGCCATCGGGCTATTTTTGCGTAGCGCGGTGGAAGCGGCAAAACGGCTTGAGAATATGGAACTGTTCAGAGACTACCTTCAACTGGTCGATCATGTGATGCAGGAAACCACCACGTCGGTGCATGGCATTTCGGCTACGCATGCGAGTCCGTCTTTTGAAGATTTCCTGAACAGCGTGCCATCGCTGTTGGATCGGTTGAGCATGGGCGGTTTGGAGACATGGGCCGAGTATGGCATCAGGGCATACCGCCATGATCCGGTCGGACAGTCTGATTATTTTGCTCTGCAATCGGTGGATTCGCATACCGTGTTACAGCGCCAGCGTCGTGGTACGCTTATGCGTGATCACGAACGCCTGCTTGCTTTATACCTGTGCGCTTTCTGGAAAACAGACCTGGCCTTTCATCCTTATTCGCTATTGTTTGATGAAATCCGCAAACCCAGACCTTATCTGGATAAAAACGGCATCCATCTGCCGGATGTGTATGATGACAAGGGCGGCGTGACGGGCATGGATCGGTATCGGGCGCTGCTATCTCACGCTGCAGCTCATAAACGCTGGACTACGCCGATTTTGGCCGACAACTTTTCACCCTTCCAGCATGTGGCAGCCGAAATATTTGAGGATATCCGTGTCGAGTGGCTGGCGATTCAGCTATGGCCGGGTTTGAGGCGTTTATGGCGATCATTGCATCCCAGGCTGTTTGAAAATGCATGCCCGGAAGGATGGTGCGATGTGTATCATCGTTTGGCGATGTTCTCGTATGCCGTGCTCGATCCCGAACACGGTTATCAGGATGTCATTTTGAATGATTTTGTCGGACGCTTCCACGCCATGATGGAGCAGGGGAGCGCTGACACGCAGGATGCTGCAGGGCTGGCCGTGCAATGGTATGTGTGCTCACACGAGGATTCGGATAGTTCCAATCAGATTTTCCTCGATGGTGTGGAAGTGGAATATCGCGATGATAACCGCCATATGTGGCTCTACCACGATCCGGGCGATGAAAACTACAGGCCGGAATCACACGCGAACTCCGAGCCTGATGATCAGGATGTTGATATCCCGATGCGCCATTATGATGAATGGGATTACCATGCGCAGGCATATCGTCCCGACTGGGTAAGCCTGTCTGAACATCTGCATCCATCCGGTTCGGCTGACATGGTTGATCAGTTACTGGTCAGGCATTCGCGGGTTGTCAAACGATTATTATGGATGCTGGATATGCTCAAGCCGCAAAGCAGGGTGCGCATCCGTTTTCAGGAGGATGGCTCTGATCTGGATCTTGATGTGGCCATCCGTTCTCTGATTGATTTCAAGGCGGGTGCACAGCCTGATCCGCGCATCAATATGAGCCATCGAACCGATGGTCGCAGCATTGCAGTATCGTTGCTGCTCGACCTCTCCGTTTCGGTGAACGAGAAACCGGAAGGTTGTCAGCAGACCACGCTGGAGCTTTCACAGGAAGCGGTTTCCCTGCTGGCCTGGGTCATGGACAGAATGGATGATCCTTTTGCGATTGGCGGCTTCCACTCCAATTCCCGCCACGCGGTGCGCTATTTTCACATCAAAGGCTACGGCGAGAACTGGGGTGATGAGGCCAAGGCCAGAATTGCCGCCATGGCAGGGGCCTATTCAACACGCATGGGAGCGGCCATGCGCCATGCCGGTCAGAGTTTGAAAATGCAACAGGCCGATAAAAAACTGCTGCTAGTCCTCACTGATGGTCGCCCGCATGATGTTGATGTGAAAGATGAACAATACCTGATTCACGATGCCCGCAAAGCGGTGCAGGAACTGGATCGTGATGGGATTTATGCGTATTGCATCAATCTTGATCCGGATGCGGATGAATATGTCGGTGATATTTTTGCCACGCAGTACACTGTCATTGATCGTGTCGAACGTTTGCCGGAGCGACTGCCGGAACTATTTATCGCATTGACCAAATAATCAGCATATTGCTGCAAACAATGGCGCGATTGACTTTAGGGTGTTCGGGTTGAATGATGCGCAGCGAAAAAAGGGCGCTTGTCGCTTTCAATCAGGGAAATATAAATCATGGGTATTGAATCAGAATTACAGACACGCAGTGAATCCAAATGTGAATTGTGCGGGGCTACGGAAAATCTCGGGGTGTATGAAGTACCGGACAGTCCGAATGACAGTGCCGATGCCTCTGTGTTTGCCTGCGAGACCTGCCGCGATCAAATTGAAAATCCGGATCATATTGATGCCAATCACTGGCGTTGTCTGAACGATTCGATGTGGAGTACGGTACCCGCCGTTCAGATTATGGCATGGCGCATGCTGAATCGGTTGAAGGGCGAAGGCTGGCCACAGGATTTGCTCGATATGATGTATCTGGAAGATGATGTGCGTGCTTGGGCTGAAGCTGGTGCCGAAAGTGCTGCCGATGCTGTTGTGCATCGCGATAGCAATGGCGCTGTGCTGGAAGCCGGTGATACCGTTACCCTGATCAAGGATCTGAATGTCAAAGGTGGTGGCTTTACAGCCAAGCGTGGTACAGCCGTGCGTGGAATTCGGTTGGTGGCCGATAATCCTGAACACATTGAAGGCCGCGTGAGCGGTCAGCAGATTGTGATTTTGACCCAGTTTGTGAAAAAATCGAACTGATAGTGCACTTTTTATCTCTTCAATATGATCTGAATCGTTACTTTACTGTGATCTGAAGACTGTTGGACGGGCTGGATGCTCCACTGCTGTTTTTAGCTATAATCCGATAGCTCCACAATCCGCTTTCAGGATGGTCACTGAAAAGCGGTAATCTGCTGACGGTTTCGCTATTTTGGGTGACCGGAACCGCATCAGAAACATCGGTGGCAATGGTTTTCCATGGTCCGTCGTTATCCTTCCTGCGCTGGATTTCATACGAAACGGCCCCACTGGAGCCCTGCCAGTTTATAGCAGCCGGTGATTGAATGGCCAGCAGGATGGGTGCCTCGGGTGCTGGTTCAGGTGGAACAGACAAGCCCTGAATGACAAATGCACCTTCTTTCAGTATCTGGATGATTGCGGCTTCATCTGCCGGTTTGGTCGAAGAGAATCCCGGATAATGCAGCGAATCGCTGGCTCTATTGAAATCTGAATGATAGTAGAAACCGCCAACTTCGGTGCGGAATCGCAGTGACCAGGCCAAACAGCCGGTAGCATCAGAATCAATGGTGCGCTGGATAATTTTATCGGTTCCAGCCTTATCTGATGGATTGAATTCACCATAGAAATAAGCTTTACCGGCCTTTTTCGCCTGCGTTGCAAAGGCTGTAAATTCCTGATCGGTATAATGCGTGGTTACGATATCAATATTTTTGTCCTGTAGCGAAATGGCGGGAATATGTTTGTGGCCACCATCAACAATAAGGTGGTTCGAATCCTGACTTTTGATATGCGCTGCCATGTCATGAATCCATTCAGGACTGGCCTTGTCAATCTCATTGCCCAGTTCCCAGGCCATAATGGTCGGGTCGTTTTTATAAAGAACACCGGTAACCGTGTTCTTGCGATTCAGCAGCCAGGTGAGGAATGTTTTGAAATCCGATTTGGCTTTGGGATCATTCCAGAAATCCTGAACTCCGGAAAGCGCAGCCCATTCAGCAAAGCCGCCGAACCAGGCCCAGTTATCAACCAGCGGGATCATGACCCTGACACCCTCTTCAGCAGCAATGGCCAGACCGCGATCCATGTCCCTGAACAGTTCCTCATTGTAACGGATTCGGCCATGCTCATCGGCAAAGATATGAGCCAGGTTGCCCGATAAATTTTTGCCACCCTCAACCGCAAAGGTATAGGAACGGAATACTTGTCCTCCCAAGCGCTTCACTGTCCGAACCGCATCACGCTGTTCAAATGCGGTGACCCGATGCCATTTTTTTCCATGCGTGCCGGCTCGATCCTCCAGAATAAAATAATTGGGAATATTGACCGAAACAAAACGGAATGGTTTTTTGCCATCAAGCAAGGTGCTGCCGTCACGGCTGATGAAATGTTCAAA
>CAZUVA010000106.1:0-4520 GCA_964622755.1 uncultured Zetaproteobacteria bacterium | reverse complement strand
GAATTGCAAATCCACCGAAACAGCTTTAATCAGCGCTTCCCAAGGCAACCTGAACTTATTCAGAACGCAAAGAAAAAAGAGGCTGTTTTCTTTGCGGTGAAAGCCTCTGAAGGGCAATGGTACCGGGCTCAATCTCCCCCATTCAGGTCATGTTTCGATCTGCGGTAGTCCACTCGCCATGACCGTTGCTGTTTGGCAAGTACGGCATCCTGTGTTGGCTTGTCGAGATAGTTGAAGATAAAGCGTAATACGCCTCTGTCACTGCCTGTTGTGTGTTCAAACAGCAGGGCATTACCCTTATACTGTTTGAAATCACGTTGGTATGTGCGAAAGAATTTGCCGACATGGAATGTCTTGAGCCGCAGCTCGACACGCAGGAATGACGGGTCGGATAAAGTATGCTTTACCTGCTGTTCAAGCTGTTTGGGCAACCGCTTTGCAGTATAGGCTGTGGTGGACAGCGGGGCTGAAGCTTTCGAGCCTTCGCAGATCGCAAACAGGATGCGCAGATCCTTGCCGGCGGCCATGCTGGTATCACGCCCCAGTACAGTCGAGAACACAGCAACACTCGATTCAGTGCCGCGAAGAATCTTGTCGCGTATACCTTCAATCTCCATTTTCTGCCCTGCAATCAACCATTGCTTGTCATGCAGATCATAGACCTTTGGATAGGCATCAAGGATGCGGGCTACCACCAACGCATTGTGTGCATTGATCCAGAAGGCTTCCTTCTGTGCGGGTGTCCAGCTGTTGATCTCCCTATGCGTGACAGACTGCATTTCTTTTAGATATCGATCCAGCCGACCATGATTGCGCTGCCATGTGCCGTAGTGGATATAACCGCCATCATTAAATTGCTTCAGATCACTGTTCCACAATTTATAGCTGTGATCAAAGGCCATAGCTGTGGCCGGTAGAGCCATTACGGCAATCATCAGGAGAAATAATATTTTTTTCATGGGTTGCCTCCAATAAGATCAACTTACTGAGCTATTATAGTCCATGCAGGTGAAAAAATCAGCCAAATGCATCGGCTCTGCCTGGCCCGGACTAGATCATGCATAGAAGAAGCTGATTCAAGAATAACTTTGTCTCCAGGCTTCTTTGTGGTTCACTACGGCATGGGAAAACATATACATATTCTTGGTGTGTGCGGTACGGCCATGGCGGCGATTGCTGCGTTGGCTAAATCTCAGGGGTGGGTTGTGACAGGTTCCGATGCCGGCGTGTATCCGCCGATGTCTGATTATCTGACTAATCTTGGCATAGCTATTGCTCCATTTGATGTGGCTAATCTGGAATCATCCCCCGATCTTTGCATTATTGGCAATGCGATGTCCCGCGGCAATGTTGAAGTCGAAGCGATACTGGATCGGAGGCTGGCTTATTGTTCCGGGCCGCAGTTTGTCGGCGATCATATTCTGCCGAATCGCCATGCTGTAGTGGTGGCGGGCACGCATGGCAAGACCACCACTTCATCGTTGTTGGCACATGTGTTGGAAGTGGCAGGGGCTGATCCAGGATTCCTGATTGGCGGTGTGCCGGAAGATTTTGGCGGTGGTGCCAGACTGGGGGCCGGTGATGTGTTTGTGCTGGAAGGCGACGAATATGACACTGCTTTTTTTGATAAACGCAGCAAATTTTTGCACTATCACGCCCGCACATTGATTCTGAATAATCTGGAATATGATCATGCCGATATTTTCCCGGATATGGAAGCAATCAAGAACCAGTTCCATCATCTGGTTCGCACAGTGCCGGCAAGTGGTACGATTATCGCCAATGCCGATGAATCGAATATTTCCGATGTGCTGGCCAGAGGTTGCTGGACACCGGTCATTACCTTTTCCTGTTATGGAAATGAACAGGCTGAATGGCAGTGGGAAGTTATGGCGGAAGACGGCTCCGCATTTCGTTTGTACAGGCACAACGAAATGATCATTGAAACCGAATGGAGCATGATTGGTGTGCATAATGTAGCTAATGCCTGTGCCGTGGCAGCAGCAGCAACTTCGCTTGCTGTGGACATAGGTGTCATTGCTGATGCTTTTACATCATTTTCCGGCATTCGCCGCCGTATGACGCTGGTGGGTGAGACCGGTGGTATCAAGGTGTTTGATGACTTTGCCCATCATCCGACCGCGATAAGCGGTATGGTTTCTGCGGCTAAAGCTTCTATGCGCAGGAATGGCAGAGAGGGTAAATTATGGGTGGTTGTCGAAGCGCGCTCCAACACAATGCGTACACGCATTCATCAGGATCAACTTCCGGGTTGTTTTGATAGCGCTGACGAGGTCGTGTTTTTACCACCCTCCTGTCGCAATTTGCAGCCCGATCAGATGCTTGATGTCAATGCTGTTTGTGCTGCTATTAACAATAAAAATATTGGCGGGCATGCGTATTTGCTGGCTGATACCAACGCCATTATTGCCTATGTCTCTAAGCACGGCAGGGCAGGTGATGATGTGCTGATTCTTTCCAATGGTGACTTTGACGGCATCCATCAACGTTTGCTGGATGCATTGCCGGCTTTATAACGATGGCGGCGTGCATGTTAATACCTCGGCTGGAAGTGTTCTTTTGTATATCTGATTTAATATTGCTAGTATGCCGACGCTTTTGATTTTCCATACATACGGATACAGGGAGAGGGATATGCCAGACACATTAAATAATATTGCCAAACAGGGTGAAAACGGGTCAACCATGATGCCGGTTATTCAGGGTGTTGGTCGTGCAGCCATTGAGATTGCTGCAATACTGCGCGGGGCGGTTTTTCGTGGAGCATTGGGTGGTGCCGGTAGTGAAAACGTGCAGGGCGAACAGCAGCAAATGCTGGATGTGCTCTCCGATGAAATCTTTCTGGAAGAAATGCGTTCAACCGGCTTTATTTGCGCGGTTGGTTCCGAAGAGCAGGAAGAATTACTGGTGATTGATGAATATTCACAGGCCGATTATCTGGTGCTGGTTGACCCTCTCGATGGTTCATCCAATCTCGATGTTGATGGCCCGGTTGGCACCATTTTCTCGATTGTTAAACGTAAAACAGCCAATTCAGAGCGCCCTCATGTATCTGACACCTTGCAGTCAGGCCGTGACGTGATTGCTGCCGGTTATGTACTTTATGGCCCATCATTGATGTTGGTGTGTTCGGTTGGTGCCGGTGTGAACGGTTATACCTTTAACCCTGCCAATGCTCGCTTTGAATTGAGTCACCCGGAGATGCGAATTCCGGAAACCGGCGGTTACTATTCCGTTAATGAGTCCAACAAGGGTAAATGGGCAGATGGCATGGGCGACAAGCTTGTTCGCATGAAAGCTGAAACGGGTCTCGGCATGCGTTATGTCGGTGCCATGGTTGCTGATATGCATCGCACTATTTTGAAAGGTGGCGTTTTTCTGTATCCGGCTGATGATAAAAACACAACAGGTAAACTGCGCTTGTTGTATGAAGCTATTCCGATGGGCTTTGTTATGGAGCAGGCTGGCGGCAAAGCTATGAGCAGTGGTATCGCAGTCCTGGATATCGAACCCGAGGCATTGCATCAGCGCGTGCCTGTATATCTTGGTTCTGAAACCAACGTTGACGCGTTATTGGGCTAATCCTTGCCAGAAAGCACAGACTTTCTCGAAGTATATTTAAGGGAAATCGGCGTACAAATGCCGGTTTCCCTTTTTGCTTCCGGATCAGGGGAATCATCCGAAATTTTGATGCACAAACCTGTTCAGGAAACTGAAATCATCGGTAACGATGCTGTTCCTCTGATATTAAAAACGCTGGATGAATTATCGCAGGAGGCATCCACGTGCCGCCTCTGCTCACTGGCTGATAGGCGTAAAACAGTTGTGTTTGGCGTAGGAAATCCGCATGCTGATCTGGTGTTCATTGGCGAAGCACCAGGGCGTGACGAGGATATCAGGGGCGAGCCTTTTGTTGGTCGGGCCGGGCAACTGCTGGATCGCATGTTGCATGCCATTGAACTGGATCGTGAAGCAATATATATCATGAATACTATTAAATGCCGTCCGCCCAATAACCGTGATCCGAGGCAGGACGAAGTGCAGTCCTGTAATCTCTGGTTTGAACAGCAATTGAACATATTGCAGCCGAAGATGATTTGTCTGCTGGGCAGGGTAGCGGCGCAGACCGTGCTGGAAACCGATGCCACTCTGGGTTCTTTGCGCGGGCGCTGGCATGATTATCACGGGATCCCTGTCCGCGTAACCTATCACCCGGCTTATCTGTTGCGTTCACCACAGCAGAAGCAGAAAAGCTGGCAGGATTTGATGGTGCTATCTCACAGGCTTCGCGCTGATTAAAGCGGGTTTGATGAAACGGCAATGCAACATGCGCGAGTTCAAGGCAAAGATTGCAAATAATAGCACCGCTATTGCTCAAATCGTTTAACGCAGAAATCGTTCATTTTGGATGCCGAAGCGTGAATCATGCTCGAATCAGCGCTTCCCCTAGATTAAAGTGAGCCCAATGTAAAAACTTGCAAGCGTAACTACTGAAATAG
>CAZUVA010000105.1:0-4525 GCA_964622755.1 uncultured Zetaproteobacteria bacterium | reverse complement strand
GGGTAATTATGCCGGAGCAATAAAGCAATTTGATGAGCATCCGTGGCTAGCCCCATTTTGGCATACGATGCGGCGAGATAATACAACGACTCCTCAATGGAGGGTGTTGTCTGGTATAAACGAACGATGCCCTGGAAACGATTGGCGGCAGCTACGAAACGATCTTTATCATAATAAAATTTACCCACTGTCAACTCGTGTTTGGCCAACGAATTGTACAGTAATTGTAAACGGTTTTTACCGTCTTTGGCATAGGCGCTTTCCGGATGTTCATTAAGCAACACTTTGAAGGCATCAATAGCCAGCTGGTTCATGCTTGCGTCTTTTTCCGCTGATGAACGCTGTTTGTAATAACTCATTGCCAACATGTATTTGGCATAGTCCACATTTGCGTGGCGGGGATGGCTTTCAATAAAACGCTTACTCAGCGTTTCAGATAGAATATATTGGCTATCCTTGTAGGCCGCAAACATTCGCAGCAGATCAGACTGGGTAGCGTAGCGGCTATAAGGATATTTGGTGCTGAATTTTTCCAAATCCATGGCTACGATACCATAACTGCCTTTCTTCATCAGATGTTTGGCTGCCTCATATTCTTGTTGGGCGCCACTCTTGTATTGTTTGTCATTCGTAGCGCAGCCACTCATCAGGGCGATAGCAAGAAGGGGCAGGATCAATTTGGAAAGGTTCAGGTTCATCAGCGAAGCTTACGTGCTCAGTGGAGTGGCGACAACGGCAAGGTGACGGCCAGTACGTTTGCCATCACGTCTGAAGGAGAAAAAACGTCCGGGATCACATGCTGTACATGCTCTGATTGCTTCAATTTGAACGCCGGCAATACCGGACTCGATCAGCTGTAAGCGGTTGATTTCAAGCAGATCGGCGTGGATCTTCGATGTGTGGACAATGCAGTTTTTCGCATCTCCTGTACTTTCCTTCAGGGCAGCGGCTGTTTTATTGTCGATAGCGAAGCAGCAAGGGCCAATACAGGGGCCAAGTGAGGCCAGCAGGTTTTTCTGTTTTACACCATGTTCAAGCATAGTCTGGATGGCGTATTTGATGATACCGGCAGCTGTACCGCGCCAGCCGGCATGCACGGCTGCGATCATTCCTGTTTCAGGATCAGCCAGCAGGATGGGCAGGCAGTCCGCCACGCGTACGGCGATTGCTGAATTGACCTGATTGCTCATTAATATATCCGCATGTTGCTGATGCATGTGTCCTTTGCCGTTGCACCATAGCAGGTCTGTCTGGTGAACCTGGATGGCCTGATGTGGTATGGATGGAAGTGAAGCCGCTTTGATTAAGCGATGCAGGTTATGTTCGATATTGTTATCGGAATCTCCAAGCCCGCTACCGAAATTCTGTTCATCAAACGGAGTGGGACTAATGCCTCCCTGCCGCAGGGTAAAAATTCCAGTGAAGCCGTGCTCGGCCAGTATTTGTGAGTGAATAAAGGCAGGTTCAGCCATAATTTTCTGTCAGGGCTTCGGTGAGCCGTTTTAAATCATTCGGCAGGGGAGCTTTGAAACTGAGTGGCTGACCGCTGACCGGGTGGGTGAACTCCAGCAGTTGCGCATGCAGGGCCTGATGGTCGAGAGAACGAATAGCGGTTCGTGTCGGTTCAGGGATATCCAAAGCGGGGTTGTAGCTGCGGGCATAGACCGGGTCTCCGAGAATTGGCAATTTCTCATAAGACAGGTGCACGCGAATCTGATGTGTACGACCGGTATGCAGGCGCAATCGTAAGCGACTGAATGGACCAAATAGCTGTTCGACCTCTACATCGGTAATTGCATCTCTTCCATTCTCACTTACTGCCATTTTCTGACGATGTTGAGGGTGGCGGCCAATGGACAGTTCAATGTGCTTTTTATGCCACCGTGGATTCCCTCTGCACCATGCGATGTATTGGCGGTTCAGATCGTGTTGTGCAAACATCTCGCTGAGCTGACGATGGGCGATTTCACTTTTGGCGACCACAAGACTGCCGGAAGTGCCTTTATCCAGTCGGTGAACGATGCCGGGGCGTTGCATGCCGTTAATGCCGGGCAGCGATTCACAGTGATGCAGCAGTGCATGTACCAGGGTACCATGATCATGCCCATGGGCAGGATGCACCACCATGCCCGCCGGTTTATTCAGCACAATCAGGTGCTCATCTTCAAACAGAATATCGAGCGGAATATCTTCTGCTTCCAGTTTTAGTGGTACGAGAGCTGGAATATTCAACAGATAGGTTTCACTTTCCCTGACGCGTAACGAGGCCTGTTTCATGGTCATGCCAGCTAGGTTTTGAACATGTTCATTTTTCAGCAACTGTTGAATATGATTTCGACTCAGGCCGCTAAGTCCGGTCAGGGCGGTATCGAGTCGGTAACCATCCTGAGTTTCATCAATGGTGAAACTCAGTTGTTCATTGCATGCTGCTGCGTTCACCAAGGCTAGATCTTGGCGGTGTTCTCAGAGTCAGCAGCCTTGGGAGCTGTTGCTGGTGTTTTCTGATCCTGAGTTGATGCAACCGCACCGTCTTTAGCTGCTGCAGGCCGCCTGCGTCTGCGCCGGCGCCGGCGTTTTTTAACTTCACCGGATGCGGCATCACCATTACTTTTATCTGCTGCAGTGGTTTCCTTTGCCTTGACGGGCTTTGGCTCATTGTTGCTTTGCTGCGGATCTTTATCACCGGCTTTTTTCACTCCGGTATTTTTCTGGCCGGATGGACGGTTACGATTTTTGTTGCCGCCACGCCTGCGTCGTTTCGGGCGCTCCTGCTGTTTCTGCGGTTCTTCCGTCATTGCGGTTCTCTTCTTTACCGGAGACTTTGTTTTCTGTCCGGTAAAAAAGCCAATCAGGGATTTCAAAGGACTGGTCTTTTTTTCTTCCTTGATCGCAGGTGTCGGTGCCGGTCTAGGGATACCCACAACAGGTTTGACAGGTTTCAGTTTTTTAGCATTGCGCGGTGGTTTAATGAGTTTGCTGGTATCTTCGAGCACTTCAACACGTTGTTGGTTATTTTCATTCCACTGTCGCTCAATCCGGTAATGGGGGATATCAAGATCAGGACGAATCTGTAGCGTAACCTGGATTTCGTAGGCTTCTTCAATGCGGGCAATATTGGCGCGTTTGTTATTCATCAGATATTCGCCGGTATCAGATGGCACTTGTACCACCAGTGTCGGTTTCTTGCCTCTTTCAGCCCAGTCTTCCATGCGAGTGAGCATTTGCAGCGCCATTGAATCTACAGTACGGATCGAACCGCGACCTTGGCAGCGGGAGCAGACTTCAGTCGTGGATTCCCGCACTGACGGGTGCAGTCGCTGGCGGGACATTTCCAGCAGTCCAAAGCGTGAAATGCGAGCGAATTGAATGCGGGCTTTGTCGCGTTTGCATGCCTTGCGCAGCAGGTCTTCCACTTGCTGGCCATGTTTACGATTAGCCATGTCGATAAAGTCGATCACGATCAGGCCGCCGATATCGCGGATTCGTAATTGTCGTGCAACTTCTTCGGCTGCTTCCAGATTAATGGCCAGCGCTGTATCATCAATATGTTTGCCCTTGGTAGCGCGTGCTGAATTGACATCGATGGCAGTCAGCGCCTCCGTTGGATCAAGTACAATCGAGCCACCGGTAGGTAAGCGTATTTCATGATTGTGAATTTCTTCGCATTGCGATTCGATGCCGTAATGACGGAACAGCGGTTTCTTGCCCCGGTACAATTTAACCAACTTTTCCTTGCCTGGAAGCACAGCATGTACAAAAGCCTTGGTGTGCGTGTATACCTCATGATTATCCACCCATATTTCCTCAATATCATCGGAAAAATGATCACGAATAGCACGCGTGGCCAGATCGCCCTCGAGATAAATCAGGGCAGGGGAATCGGTGGTTTCACTGGTGATGCGGATTTCATCCCACAGGCGCCGCAGATAATTATAATCGCGCTGCAGGGCTTCGAGTGTTTGATCTTTACCTGCTGTTCGGATGATCAATCCCATATTGTCCGGCACTTCCAGTTGCTTGAGAATCTCTTTCATCGAGCGCCGTTGTTCATCCGACAGCTTGCGTGAAATGCCGCCCCTGGATGTGTTCGGGCTCAGGACAAGGTAGCGGCCGGCCAGTGAAATATGGGTCGTCAGGGCTGCGCCCTTATTGCCGCGCTCCTCTTTGACAACCTGCACCAGAATTTGCTGTTTGGATTCGAGTACGTCCTGAATGGACACGTTGCGTGGGTTGGTGGACTTGTCGACTCCATCTTTCCAGTAGTCCGGGTGAATCTCACCCAGTGGCAAAAAACCCTGACGGGCAGAGCCATATTCAACAAAGGCAGCCTGAAGGCTGGCCTCGACCTTGGTGATTTTGCCCCTGTATATATTGCTTTTGGTGAGTACTTTGTGCGCTGATTCGATATCAAGTTCATGCAGGTATTCACTTTCGACAATAGCCACACGACTTTCTTCATCATGTAACGCGTTGATAAGCATGCGTTTTTTTGTAGTCACGCCATCTTCCTTTGGGCGCTTGAGGG
>CAZUVA010000104.1:3131-4554 GCA_964622755.1 uncultured Zetaproteobacteria bacterium | reverse complement strand
TGCTCGGATTATTCCGGAAATTATGAATGGCTGGCTGCGCACGATGCGCAGCCAGTTACCTTGATGGCCTCAATCAATGATGTAATCGGCTGTGATGATTTCCAGCACGTGACCGTTCGGATCTTTGAAATACACACCCCGGCCACCATATTTATGATTGATTTGGCCATTCTCTAAATCGTAAGGCTCGCTGCCATAGGCTATGCCACTGTCCTGAATGCGGCCAAAGATAAGGTCAAACTGTTCATCACTGACTTTGAAGGCGTAATGGATGGATGAAAACGTTTCCCGGTTGCAGAAATCCAGCGTCAGCGTTGAGTTGACGTTCACGACAGCAAAATGCCCCCATTCTTTTACAAATTCAAAACCAAATATATGCTCATAGAACCTGGCTGATGCAACATGATCGTGCGCAGGCACAATGGTGTGATTTAAGGTGATTTCCATAACTTTTGACCTCGCAAACGCGCATCTCCCCCGGTTATACGGCTGGCAAACCGGAGAAAGGTGATCAGGCGCTTTTCTGTTTGAGAGCTTGAAACACTTCGTCGGCGTGAAAGGAAGATCGCACCAGCGGTCCTGAGGCCACCATGCCGAACCCCTTCTTCTCGGCCAGGTATTTTAGTTCATCGAATTCTTCAGGCGTCCAGTATTTCATCACCGGGTGATGTTTGGCGCTCGGTCTCAGATACTGGCCGATAGTCAGGATATCGACTCCTGCTTCGCGCATATCATCGAGCACCTGCAATACTTCATCGCGCTCTTCTCCCAAGCCCAGCATAATGCCTGATTTAGTTACCACAGATGGATCAAGTTCCTTTGCTCGTTGCAACAAACGCAAGCTGGTGAAATAACGGGCCCCGGGACGTATCGAGCGGTACAAACGGGGTACAGTCTCCAGATTATGATTAAAAATATCCGGCTTCGCATCAATAATTGTATCCAGACAACTGGCCGGTTTGCGCTGAAAATCGGGGGTCAGAATTTCTATGGTCACGTCAGGTTGTCGTGCTTTCAGCTCCCGAATTACCGTCGCGTAGTGGCCGGCACCGCCGTCTTTCAGATCATCCCGATCCACTGAGGTGATCACAACATGTTTTAAACCGATCTGGGCTACAGCTTTGGCCAGATTAACCGCTTCATTCGGATCAATCGGATCCGGACGGCCCGTCGCCACATCGCAGAATGCACAGGTACGGGTGCAAACACGCCCGAGAATCATGAACGTTGCCGAGCCCTGTTTCCAGCAACCGCCGATGTTCGGGCAGGATGCTTCTTCACATACCGTATTCAGGTTAAGCTCGCGCATCATTTGGGCAATGTCTTTATATTCTTTCGACATCGGCGCGCGCACTTTCAACCATTTGGGTTTGCCAGCCATCGGCTCGCCCTGATTGTCTGTGTGGATGGGGATTACTTTACG
>CAZUVA010000104.1:0-3031 GCA_964622755.1 uncultured Zetaproteobacteria bacterium | reverse complement strand
ATTTCGTAAATCCATCATATTTTGTGGACAATTCGGGTTGGCGTTTAAATAAACAGGCGTGCTTTTCAGCGCAATGATTGGCATGATTCGCAACCATAAACTGCGTATTTGTGCAGTCGTTGGAGTGATTGAATGAGTTTAAACTGTTTTATGAAACTGTTTGCCGCAGCTATTGCGGCATCGCTTGCAGGTTATTACGCCTTGTCAGCAATGAGTCCAGAGGGTATCCCTGCCGCTTCCCTGTTTGCCACAGGCATTACTTTAGGCACGATTTTTGGCGGCTTGCTCGTTGCCCTGGCACCGAAATCCGGCGCATCGGCAAAGGAAGATACCAGCAGCAATATTTATGTTGGTAACCTGCCGTTTAATGCAGGCAATGATGATGTCAAAAACCTGTTTGCCCCTTATGGCGAAATTATCGATATCCGACTGGTGAAAGATCGCCGCAGCAAGCGCTTCAAGGGTTATGGGTTTGTGGAAATGCCTGCAGCCGATGCCAAGTCCGCCATTCAACAACTTGATGGTACCGACTATGCCGGACGCACCCTGCGCGTCAATGAGGCTAAAAAGAAAGGTGAAGAATGAGGCGTACCTTTACCTCTGATTTCTCCTGCGTTTGCGCACTGCTTCAGCAAGTGTATGCAACAGCGCTTCTGAATCTTCCCAGCCCAGACATGCATCGGTAATACTGATGCCAAATGCCGGTTTCTCGCCGGCAACAATATCCTGACGCCCCTCGTGCAGATGCGACTCGATCATAATGCCGGTGATACAGCGATTACCGGCTGCAATCTGACCAGCCAGATCTTCACCCACCTGCACCTGACGCTTGAACTGTTTACGGCTGTTGGCATGGCTGCAATCCACCATCAAATGGCACGGCAACCCGGCAGTTTCCAGTTCGGCCACTGCACGAGCCACGTTGTCGGCATCGTAGTTCGGCTCTTTCCCACCGCGCAAAATAATATGACAATCATCATTGCCGGAAGTAGAAAAAATAGCTGATTTACCCTGCTTGGTCAGCGACAAAAACACATGCGGATGGCAGGCTGCATGAAGGGCATCAACAGCAATCCGGAAACCGCCATCGGTTCCATTTTTAAAGCCGACCGGACATGACAGGCCGCTGGCCAGCTCCCGATGACCCTGCGATTCGGTCGTGCGCGCACCAATGGCGCCCCAACTGACCAGATCAGCAACATATTGCGGGGTAATCAGATCAAGAAATTCGGTGCCGGCAGGGACGCCCATTTCATTAATACCGAGCAACAGCTGGCGCGCCAGCCGGATACCCTTGTTGATTTCAAAACTTTCATCCAGATTGGGGTCGTTGATCAACCCTTTCCAGCCCACTGTCGTGCGTGGTTTCTCGAAATAAACACGCATGACAAGCAACAGATCCTCGCCAAGCTCCTCGCGCATACGCTGAATGTGGCGTGCATATTCGAGGCCTGCTTCCGGATTATGAATTGAGCACGGGCCGACAATGACCAGCAATCGATCATCTTCGCCCTGTAAAATCTCATGGATCGCATTGCGGGTATCGTGCGTAGTACGAGCAGCCATTTCGCTGATTGGATGTTCGGCATGCACCTGTTCCGGTGCTGCGATTTCACTCATACCGCTGATGCGGATATCGTCGGTAATATATTTCATAGCCATGGTGTTCTTATGCCTTCCTGCCAGTCATTTGCCAGCGTGCTATGCTTGCGGCGGCGCAGTATCGCAGAAAATCGGCCAAACTGTTAGCCCCTACCCGGGATAATACTTACCGGTGCAGATTGACCGCAAGCAGTGCATGTGTATCCGGTTTGACCGGCAGTGCTATTTTAACCTGATGGCCACTGCCGGGTGCAACATCCATAGAATTACCGTTACGGGCATTATGGATGGCATCAACATTAAAAGTGACATTACCGCCCGGGTTGACCAATTCGACTGAATCACCCACCGAAAATTTGTTTTTCACGATGATTTCGGCAAGCTTGTTTTTTTCATCGTAGCCGGCCACTTCACCAACAAAACGCTGTGCATCAAATGTTGAGTTGCCGGTTTCGTAGTTCTGGCTGGCCGACGAACGTTTCCGTGTATAAAAACCATCGGTATATCCGCGATTGGCCAATGCATCCAGCTGAAACATCAGTGATTCATCAAACGGTTTTCCGGCCACCGCATCATCAATAGCCTGCCGGTAGGTCTGGGTCGTACGTGCTACGTAATAATGCGATTTGGTGCGCCCTTCGATTTTCAACGAATTCACCCCGATCTGCACCAGCCGTTCGACATGCTGAACCGCACGTAAATCTTTCGAGTTCATAATATAGGTGCCGTGCTCATCCTCAAAAACCGGCATCTGCTCATCCGGCCGGTTCGGTTCGGTCAGCGTATAGACCTGATCGGCCAGCGGATGCCGCTCTACCTGACCTGTCTCTGCAAATGGTTGTGCATTCATACCATCAAGCACCTGATTCGGCAGAATCGGGATAATATCGCCGGAAATATCCTCGGCGGCTTTTTCCATACCGTATTCCCAGCGGCAGGCGTTGGTACAGCTGCCCTGATTGGCATCGCGATGATTGAAATAACCGGACAACAAACATCTTCCCGAATACGCCATACAGAGTGCGCCATGCACAAATACTTCCAACTCCATATCCGGGCACTGCTGGCGAATCTCGGCCACTTCATCGAGCGACAGTTCGCGCGACAGAATAATGCGGGAGATGCCAACCGACTGCCAGAATTTCACCGCTGCCCAGTTCATCGTATTGGCCTGCACAGACAGATGAACCGGTATTTCCGGCCAGCGTTCGCGCACCATCATAATCAGGCCGGGATCGGCCATAATCAGCGCATCCGGCTGCATATCAATCACCGGCTGCATATGCTCCAGATAACGTTTCAGCTTGTTGTTGTGAGGCAACAGATTACTGGCGACAAAAAATTTCCGCCCCAGCGCATGCGCCTCATCAATACCGGTTTTCAGATTTTCCAGCTGGAAATCATTGTTGCGCACACGCAGGGAATAGCG
>CAZUVA010000103.1:0-4599 GCA_964622755.1 uncultured Zetaproteobacteria bacterium | reverse complement strand
TCGATATCGATTACGAAGTGGTCGGCAAGGACGGCAGCATGATGATGGTCAGTGTAAGCGGTACTGCAGTCAGTCTGGATTAAACCCCCTGATAAATCCGCCTCTCCCCCTCAATACAGCACAGGGCAACATTCCGGTGATAGTCTGAAAGTCAGGCGACGATTGATTCCCTGATTTCGGCAGACTTCTGTTCTCCGCACAGTCTGGTGACCAGTCGCAGTGCAAATTCGATAGCAGTGCCCGGCCCCCGACTGGTAATCAGGAAATCATCCTCCACAACAGCCTCGCTCACATATACAGATGAAGGCTGCAATGTTTCCATGTCCGACTGGCACGACGGGTAAGAAGTCACTCGTTTGCCTGCGGTAATACCGTAGGCGGCCAGGGCTGTCGGGGCCGCACAGATAGCTGCAATCGATTTGCGTTCAGAACGGAGCCTTTCTACAACAGCTTTCACATTGGCATCATCACGCAACAGATGTGCATTGGGTAAACCGCCTGGCAATACCACCATATCCCAGTCCCTATCTTTGACATCAGCCAGAGCAGCATCGGATTCAATGGTAATGTCGGAACGACCTGTCACAGCCTCGCCATCAAGGCTGGCCATGCACACATCCACATCAGCACGTCGCAGCAAATCCACGACAGCTATCATTTCTACTTCTTCAACACCCGTTGCAAATGGAACCAGTACACTTGCCATCATTCATCCTCCATTTTCCACGTTACAGGTGACCGGGCTTTCGATGCCCAGCAAAAAGCTTCTCCCATCCTTTCGATCACAACTGCTTCCCTGTCGCTGATTTTACCCTCAAGCATAGCAGCAGCCTGCTGTTTCAACAGACTTAAATCCATGGGCCGCCTCGGATAGGCATCCAGCCCGGCTTGTTGGTATGATACCCGCTGCAATGATTCTCCCTGCTGTTTCACAATAACTTTCTGACGGTCAGCATACAATTCCGGTTCACCCTCGGCTCCCATAAAAATTAGCGACCGCGGCTGCTCCAGCAAGCTGTTGGCTGCTGCCATATAATCGGCATAAGGTATATGAAAGAACCCATTCAACTGCCCATCGCATTGCACGGGATTAAGCAGCCGTGCCACAGTATTGGCAAAGGAGCGAACGCCAAGGCGCGGCCTGAGTGCATAGATTCGAAACAGATCAGGGCAAAAATCAGCCAGATCGGCATAAACCATGCATTCATTCGCCAGAATGCTTGCCGCTTCAGATAATGTGGAGGCTCGTTTCACTCCGTGATTTTCCAGAACCTGCCATGCAGTCACCCGACCATCGACATTTTCAATACCGTGGATAAAGATCGGAACACCTGCATCGCGCGCTCGTATCGCTGCAGCCAGATACGCATGGGAGGCACGGCATTTACCTGCATAACACGGCAGATCGACTGCGCCTGCCGGTGCCGAAAACCGACTGTAACCGGGAATTCGACCCCTGGCTGCTTCGACAAACCCTGCAAGTTCCGCACTTGTTTCGCCTTTCATGCGCTGGGCAATCAGAAATGCCCCCAGTTGCAACTCATCCGCATCCGGCAATAATAATGCTGCGAGCAGATCTCGTGCTTCTTCCCTGCCCAGATTTTCCGACCCGTGTTTACCGCGTGCAACACGTTTAATCATTGCTGAAATATCCATTCCCGACTTGTACCACAATTAGCAATCAATAGGCTAGCAGAATGAATTTTCTTGTAATCCGGCATCTGGATATTGAGCCTGCCGCCCTGATTGCCGATACTCTCGAAGCAGCAGGGCACCAACTGACTACGATTCATCTGGATCGGGGGGATATTATCCCTGCTGCTACTGGTTTTGATGGCATTATTATCATGGGCGGCCCGCAATCTGCCAATGATGATACAGACTATATCCTGGCGGAACTTGCATGGCTCAAAAAAGCGATTGCGGCAGTCATCCCCATACTTGGCATCTGTCTGGGGGCACAGATGATAGCCAAAGCTGCCGGTGCAGATATTTTTACCTCCCCTGTTCGTGAACTGGGCTGGTTTCCGGTTTATCACACCGATAAAACAGCGTCTGACCCGCTGTTCAGGCATTTGCCGGACGCTCTGACTGTATTTCAGTGGCATGGGGAAACTTTCTCGTTTACAGATGCAATGACAGCGGTAGCTATGCATCCGAATGTGCCGGCGCAGGCTTTTCGTTTGGGCAAAAGCCAATACGGTCTGCAATTTCATGTTGAGGTCAATGAATCCATCATTGAGGCATGGATCGGCTACGGCGAAAATGAACGCAATGATCTCGGTATTGACGGGCTCCGTCTGTTACACAGGGACACAACACTGCATCTCGAATCTATGCAACTCTTCTGCAGACAGATGGTGCATGCATGGTTCATGGGCATCCAACAACAAGGATAAAAACGACCCGCTGAAGAGGCGTTACGCCCCCTCAGACTTTACGAGAATTATTGCAAATTGCTCAGATTATTCCTGGCAACTGTGTAACCCGGATCAATTTTCAGCGCTTCATTAAATTCGGATTTGGCGCGATCTCTGTCATGGCGATTGCTACGATTATAATATGCCACTCCCAAATCATTGTGTGGCCGCGCCTTATACGGGCACAGTTTTACAGCCTTCTCCAGAAAATAAATTCTATCATCATTGTCACCGGCTTTTGCTGCACGATCCACATACCGATCCGCACTGGCACAATCGCTACTGTTCTGTCCCGAACTACTCATAGACGAACCTTGCCGGGAAGTTTGTGCTGGCGGTTGAGCGGCCTGAGGTTGGGCAGCACGCTGTTCACTCTTATCCATCTGATTGCCAATAACGTAGCCACCAAGCGCGCCGATGATGGCTCCTTTACCGGAACCACCGCTTCGATCTACAGCATGGCCAACGCCTGCACCCACGCCAGCGCCAATCAACGCCCCCATCAAACCCTTATTGCCAGCCATGGAGGAGGCGCTAAAGGCCAGCATAGCCAGTACAGATACCAATACTTTCATCAACATATCCAAGTCCTCCTTTTTGTCCTTTCTACTACTAAGTATAGTCGATACAACAGAAAATTACATTCGCAACCTTGAAAGCGTCATCCCCTTGCTTGTTCCTTTGCTCGCAACAAATCCCGTATCAAGCGTCGGTATACACTGCTACGCGCTCTTTCTTTGAAATCCGTTGCAAACAAAGCTCCTGCACAATCATCATGACGATTCGTGAATGGATCCTGGTTGGCAAAATTACCGTCAGTCCATACGCGGAAACAATGGCTCCGGTTTTCGGCACTGGTGCCCTGCTTCGAGGACTCCCCACCCACCATCCGAAGAAAAGCTGAACATATCCGTCTGAACCGGTCGATCCAGAATCTGGGCCAGCATTTCTGTCATTTTCCCGGGCATAAATGGCAACAGCTGCAAGGCCACCAGACGCAATATTTCTATCAAATGATAGAGCACCGTATCAAGGCGGGCATCATCACCCTGTTTGGCCAGCGCCCATGGGGCATTATCCTCGACATAACGGTTGCCATGGCGCACCACCGCATTGATGCGATCCAGTGCCAGATGGAATGCCTGCTTATCCATGTAATCGGCTACATCACGTTGCATAGCCTCCACATCAGCGATCAGGGCGCGATCGGTTTCATTTTCTTCGGCAACAGCACCAAGTACCCCGCCACGGTATTTATTCAACATGGCCAGTGAACGATTCAGAAGATTGCCGACATCGTTGGCCAGTTCTGAATTGTAGCGCTGTTTTAGTGCCGTAAATGAAAAGTCACCATCCTGCCCGAACGGCACTTCCCGAAGTAGAAAATAACGCAATACATCGGCATCATACTGTTCAAGTAGTTCTGCAGGTCTAAGAGCATTCCCTTTGGATTTACTCATCTTTTCGCCTTCAACTGTCCACCAGCCATGAGCATAGATGCGTTTTGGAAGCGGCAAACCAGCCGCCATCAGCATGGCCGGCCAATAGACTGCGTGAAAGCGCAGAATATCCTTGCCGATCAGATGCACATCGGCAGGCCACTGTTTGGGCTGCTCATGTTCCGGAAACCCGAGCGCGGAAAGATAATTGGTCAGCGCATCAATCCAGACATAGATCACATGTTTTTCATCACCCGGCACCGGCACACCCCATGAAAAGGTGGTGCGTGAAATGGAAAGATCGCGCAGACCGGACTCAACAAAACTCAATACCTCATTACGGCGGGAGGCCGGCGCAATGAAATTCGGATTGGCCTTGATATGTTCCACGATGCGATCCTGAAACGCGCTCAGGCGGAAGAAATAAGACTCTTCCTGTATCTTCTCAACAGCGCGATTACAGTCCGGGCAATGCTTTGAGTCCAGACCGTTGGATTCCAAACAACCAGCATCCTTAAGCTGCGTTTCAGTCCAATATGATTCGCACGGCACACAATACCAGTCTTCGTAAAAATCCTTATAGATCGTACCTGCATTTTCCAGCCGTCGCCACATCGCCTGTACGCCGGCTTTATGCCGGTCTGAGCTGGTGCGGATAAAATCATCGTTGCTGATTTCCAGTTCAGGCCACAGACTCTGATAGCGTTCCACCACCTGATCGGCCAGTTCAATCGGCTGGA
>CAZUVA010000102.1:0-4610 GCA_964622755.1 uncultured Zetaproteobacteria bacterium | reverse complement strand
GACAGCATCACCAACATTGATCGGCCCTGTTGATTTGGTGATCAATGCAATCGAAGCCTGCTGCTGGGGCACCAGAATCAGTAACTCGCCAATCTGCTCTTGCGGCAACAACACTTCGCCGCCAGTCACCTTGTCCTTCACTATGCGCCCGGCCTTGAAGATAGACATTTGCATACCGGCTTTTAACCCATCTTTCAGGCCCAGATTGACGCCAAGCACCTGATGCTGGCCAGCCTCATGCGCATCATTACGAATATATATCACTGTGCCGGATAGCGAGTAATCCGGGTAGCTAAGTACGATGTGCGGATCAATCGCCCGGGCTGGCTTCAAGCGATCCCCACGGGAAATCTCCTCAAAAGCTTTTACGACAACAGCGCGATACACACCATTGTCTGCCGAGATGACTTTGACCTGACCCATATGGTTAATAAGGACACCAAGTTCATTGCCGCTGTTGGGTTCACGCAGAACATCAGTGCTGCGGAATACATCGAACAAAGAACCCGGTTTGGCAGACTGATTCAGTTTCAGGTAAACACGGTCATGTTCGCCGTAATTTAAGCGATCATCCCGGGAATCCAGGATATAACCCACACCCTGCACCTGATCTGGCTGAATGAACCCCTGTCGCTGCAACGCAGTCAGCACTACGGACAAATCAGCTTCCCCCTCCATGCGTTCAACCGACCGAATAATGACCTGCGGATGGGGCTGTATCCGGGTCAAACCGCCCTGACTCAAGCGGCTGCCATCAAACCATATCTTGTTACCGGGATATATCAGATCGGGATTGGTGATATAAAGATTGTGCTCCCATATCTTAAGCCATTTCCATGGATCCTTGAAAAAGTAATTGGCAATATCCCACAGCGTATCGCCTTTCTTCACAACATAAGGCTGCGTGAAATCTGGTTTCACATCACTGATGCTGAGCTTTGAATCAACCTGCTGCGTTCCTGCACACAGTGGCAGGGCAGAAAGCAGTAATCCGGACATCAGGGCCGGTAATATAAGCTGTTTAAGGGTCATGTCCGCCTCCCGGATTGTTGAAACCATGTCACAGAGTGATATACCACGCAATTTATGATGTTCATGGCATCAGGAGCTATCGACCTGTTTTTTTTCCTGTTGACGGTTCAGTACCATCCATCAGGCGTTTGATATTGTCTGCATGTTTCCATGTCACCAGTGCTGCAAAAACTATACCGACCAGCAGGGCGGGCACTGAGCCACCAGTCGACAGAATCAGCAAGGGAAGCAACAAAGCGGCCAGAATCGAAGACAGCGAGACATAGTGGCTTGTTTTGAGTGCCAGGACCCAGACGAGTATCCCAACGCCTGCAGCCACGGGTTGCCAGGGCAACATCACACCGAGCATAGTAGCCACCCCCTTGCCTCCCTTGAACCCCAGATAAAGGGGGAATATATGCCCGAGAAAAGTAGCAACTGCTATGGCTGCTATCCAGGCTTCCGGCAATCCGGCCAGTAGCGCCAACAAGACCGGAAATACTCCCTTGGCAATATCGGCCAGCAGCGTCAAAATACCAACCAGCTTACCTCCCGTCCGCATGGCATTCGTTGCACCGATATTGCCACTGCCATGTTCGCGCGGGTCTCTATGGGATAACAATTTTGTCAGTAGCAATCCGAAGGGCACAGATCCAAGCAAATAAGCTGCAACAACAGCCCCGACGATAAAAGGATAATTCAAATGCTGCCCTTGCGGTAATGCTGGCGGTACTTATCCATTTGATGCTGGAGTTGTTCCGACCGGGAAGCACATATATAAGTTGGTAGCACCCGCTCCAGCGCTGCTGCTTTTCTGAACACAGCCGGAAACGCTTCACCTTCGACAACATTATCATGGCCCAGCAATTTCAACTGATCCAGTGTGATAGGCGGCGTCGGCAACACCGAAGTAAAAACCGCCATCAATTTGGCGGCAAATCCGGGTACGGGTATGAGGATGCGATTGCGGCCCAACTCGGTCATCAGCAATTCCAGCAAGTCCTGAAAACTGTAGACCTTCGGCCCACCCAGATCATAGGCATGACCGGTTGCATGATGATTATCAATCGATTTGACAAAAGCATTCGCCACATCTTCAACCCAGACCGGCTGAAAGCGCGTAGCACCCGAAATTACCGGCATAACGGGCAGCATGGCAGACATTGCCTTGAACTGATTAAAAAAATTATCGCCGGTGCCATAAATAATGGAGGGTCGAAAAATCGTCCAGTTCAAACCCGATGCCTGCACCAGCGCTTCTGCTGCCGCCTTGGTCTCGGCATAAGCGCTGCCAGCCACCTTGCCTGCACCTAAGGCGCTCATATGCAGATATTGCTTTACGCCCGCACGTTTACAGGATTCAAGCACACGTGCCACACCGTCCACATGCACTGCCGCGAAATTCTGTCGCCCTTTCTCAAATAACAGCCCCACCAGATAAATGACTACATCATGATCTTCAACAGCCGCATCAATACCACGGCCATCGGCCACATCCACACGTGCCAGTTCTGCCCCCTTAACCAGCAAATCACGTGCTCTTTCAGGATGCCGGCAAGCCACGGTTACCTGATGCCCTGCGCCAATCGCCTGATCCACAATGGCCCGCCCTACAAATCCGCTACCGCCAATAATACAAACGCGTTTTCCCATGAATCGCCTCCCCTTCATTTTCAGGTGTAAGTATGAGCCGCGATACGTCAAGGTCAATGCACTTGCACCATCGCAAGGTTGCAGTTCAGGAAAAACTGGCTATTCTAAGTCAGTATGGGAACCGGAGGGGCTACCTATGTACAAATATCATCAGCAAATGAATCAGCATGGCGATTGATACTTCGAGTATCGATGATATCCGCAGTCTGCCCGAAGCCCTGTTTCGGACAGCCGAAGTTCATGCTGCCAATCCAGCCCAGTGGTATAGGGAACAAGGTGAATATCTGCCTGTCACCTATGCGCAACTGGCCACGCGCATTCGTCATGTCGCTTCCGGGCTGATCCGGGCCGGTTTCAAGGCAGGAGATCGCATCGGTCTGCTGATGGAAAACCGCCCCGAATGGGCTGTTTTCGATTATGCCATTCTTTCAATCGGTGCAGTCACCGTACCGCTCTACTGTTCTTATCGACCGCAGGATATGTCCTATGTGTTAAACGATTCCGGAGCCATCGCAATCGTAACCTCAGGTGAAAAACTGTTGCGTGACCTGCTCATCGCGATTGAAACATGTTCGCATATCAAACATGTCTACGCTATTGAAAACAGCTCCAACAGTGATCAGGTTCAATTGCTGGTTGGGTTGGAAGCCGGCGATATCGAAGAAGAAAAGCTGGGCAAGCGGCTGTCCAAAATAAAAAGAGATACGCTGGCTACGCTGGTCTATACATCCGGCACCACTGCCAACCCTAAAGGTGTGATGCTCACACACGGCAATATTATTGCCAATCTGGAAGCCGTCCCCTATGTATTTGATCTGACAGCGGGCAGTGGAGGTGATCGTATGCTGTCATTTCTACCACTGGCTCACGCGTTAGAGCGCACCGGCGGACATTTTTTACCCTATTCATTCGGCCTTTCTGTCGCATTTGCCGAACGTCCGGATACCGTGGCCAAAAATATGACTGAAGCTAAGCCCACATTCATGATTGTCGTACCCCGTATGCTGGAGGTGATACGCAGCCGCATTCTGTCTCAGGTGAGCAAGCAATCAGCATTCAAACAAAAACTGTTTCATACCTATTTAAATCTGGCCGGCAAGCAGAACCCCGGCCCTGTTGCGACCTTGGTGTTACGGTTGCTGGATAAACTGGTCGGACAAAAAGTTCGCGCCCGTTTTGGCGGTAAAATGCGTGTGTTTATCTCCGGTGGGGCACCCTTAAGTATTGAAATTGCTGATTTCTTTGAAGCCCTCAAGCTGCCCGTTCTGGAAGGTTATGGACTCACCGAGTCTGCGCCACTGCTATCGGCCAACCCTATGCACGACCGTAGAATCGGTAGCGTCGGCATTGCCGGCAAAGGGGTTGAACTGAAAATTGCTGAAGATGGTGAAATTCTGGCGCGCGGTGCCAATATCATGCCCGGCTACTGGAAAAACCGCAAAGCCACCAAAGAAACATTGATCCATGGCTGGCTACACACCGGAGATATCGGCGAAATTGATAGCGATGGATACTTGCGCATCACCGACCGTAAAAAAGATATCATTGTCAATTCCGGTGGCGAAAACATTGCCCCCCAACGCATTGAAGGCCTGCTGATTGTCGATGAACAGATTGATCAGGCCATCGTCTACGGTGACCAGAAACCATATCTGGTTGCCCTGATCGTTCCCAATATGGATGCATGCACCGCATGGGCGAAGGAGCAGGGGCTGCCCGAAACCGACTGGGATCACCTCTGCGATTCGGACATTCTGAAAAAAACCCTGCAAACCAAGATCAACAAGATGCTCAAACCGCTCAATCCGTTCGAGCAGGTACGCCGCATTCACCTGTTGCATCAGCCTTTCACCATCGAGTCCGGCCTGCTGACACCGACCATGAAAATCAAACGCCGCAAAGTGTATGAACACTACCGAGATACGCTGGAGTCGCTCTACTCCTGA
>CAZUVA010000101.1:0-4654 GCA_964622755.1 uncultured Zetaproteobacteria bacterium | reverse complement strand
CAAGTAGCTCTTATGATAGAAATTTATTTAGTGGCCGATGCAACCAGCATTTCACATGGCCCTGTAAATTGACCATCGTTTTCAAATTGCATCAGCTCCGCTTCGATTTCATTCCATGCATCATCCTGCTCCATAGCTGATAAACCGCCCAACATCTGATGTAGTGCGCCAAATGACTCCTGTTCAAACTGCAGGCATTCGACCGCAGATTCCATACGTAGCGGTGCATCGACGGCTTTAATCTCAACATCTTTAAAACCGGCATCTAGCAGCGACTTCGCCAATATGGCTGGATCACCCAGGCTGAAAGGCCCCGGTTGCCCTGACAATGGTGCTGGAAGTTTTGCGCGCCTTCGAATAATAGAAACCGGCACCGAAAAAAACGGGTTTTTTGCAGCTGTCGAATAGACCATAACACCGATTTTTCCACCCTCTCTTAACTGCTTGCGCATCCCCGACAAGGCCTTTTGCTGATCCGGAAAGTAAATAAGGCCAACACGTGATATGACTGCATCAAATGGCTCTGTTTGTAACTCGTTGAGCTGTTCCCCGTCGATAACCTGAGTACCAACATTAGTATAGCCTGCCAGTTTGGCACTTGATTTCGCATAGGCCAGAATATCGGCAGACAAATCTGTCGCCAGCACGTACCCGCTATCTCTCACTCGACAGGCTATGGCCAACGACTGCTCACCAGCGCCTGCAGCAACATCGAGCACCCGGCTGCCCTGTTTGATTCCTGTCATATCCAGCATGTTTTCTGTTGCTGATCCTAACCACCGATTAAGGAATGGGCCCCAGCGATGCCACGCCTCTGCAGCTGTATCCCATTGCCGACGTGTGGTTTCCTTATATTGTAGCGGGTCAAAAACTATTTGTGTCTGCGCCATAATTGTTCTCCTTTTGAGCATTTTAAGCCTTATGTGAATTGTAGATCTGTGCTTTTATTTAGCAATCCCATAAAAAATGAAACATAATGTGCAAAAATGCACAAATATGAGGAATTACGATGAACTGGGATGATTTGAGACTGTTTCTAGCCGTAGCGCGGGAAGGCTCCATCAGTGGTGCTGCCCGAAACCTTGGCGTTCAGCACTCCACGGTATCCAGAAGAATGCGGGCGCTGGAAGCAAAACTGGGCGTGCGACTGATTGAACGTAAAAAAAGCGGTTATGAACTGACCGCCGCCGGTGAAAACCTGAAATTGGCCGCTTGTAACATGGAACATGAAATACTGGAGATGGATAGCAGTCTGGGTGGCAGAGATGCAAGGCTGAGAGGTGAGTTACGTGTATCAGCCATTAATAATATGGCTTCAAGCATTTTGATGCCTATGTTTGCCAGCTTTAACCAGCGCTATTCCGATATTGATCTGCATCTGATCGTATCCAATAAATATACCAGCCTTGTTGAACGTGAAGCCGATATAGCTATCCGCTTGACCAATACGCCAACCGACACCCTGATTGGAAACCGGCTGGTTACAGTGGCATCAACCATTTATGCCAGTCGGGATTATCTTGCACAATTGCGCGCGGAAGGAGGTAAACCAAAATGGTTAGGGGTCACTTGCTGTGGTTTCCATCAAGCCTGGACCAAAAGCGCCTGCGGGGGGCAGCGCCATAATTTTTTCGTAGATGATACTCTTTTGACGGTTGCTGCATTGAAGCAGAATTTAGGGATGGCATATCTGCCATGTTTTATGGGAGACAGCGAATCTGAATTGGAACGTTTTTGCGTACCTGACCCACAACTTAATCTGGGACTATGGTTACTGTTTCACGCTGATCTGAAACGGACTGCCCGGGTTCTGGCATTTCGTGACCATATGGCTACTGAAATAAAGGTACAAACGGATTTATTTGCTGGAAAGCGGCCTTTTAACCCAATATCTACACCCTGCATCCAATGACAATGTCGGATTTTGGGCTTTCAAAACAAACAAGAGGACACATAACATGCACAGCTTTTTCAGATACCGTTTTTAGCGAAACCATCAGAGCATTCAGGCATACGCTGGATAGTTATAAAAAACACTCATGTGGTCTGTACGAATCATGGTTGACGTAAGCATGCTTGTTCCCACACTTGGCCACCACTTCAGGAGAGAATCATGGCATATAATGTTTACGGCGTGGGCAACGCGATTATGGATATGCAGGTACAGTGCGAAGATGCATTCCTTGATACAGCCGGCATTGAAAAAGGGATGATGACGCTGGTGGATGACGAGCGCCAAAAGAACATCCTCGATGCGCTGGCTGAACACAAGGTGAATTACTGCTCCGGCGGTTCCGCCGCCAATACTATTGTCGGTATCGCCGATATGGGTGGCAGCGCAGCCTATGCCTGCAAAACCGGTTCGGATGATTTCGGCCATCACTATCTCAATGAAATGAAACAGCTGGGGATCGCCATCGAAGTGCCGCAGACCGAGGGGCAGACCGGCACCTGTGTGGTTCTGATTACTCCGGATGCACAACGCACCATGTTGACCAGCCTCGGCATCTCATCTTCATTGAGCGCAGATGACATCATGGCAGAAGAAATTGCACAGGCTGAATATGTGTATGTCGAAGGTTATCTGTTTGCCGGTGATGCCACCAAGGCAGCTGCGTTGAAAGCCATTGAAATAGCCAGGGCCAATAACGTCAAAGTGGCTTTAACCATTTCCGACCCGTTTCTGATCGACATCTGTCGCGATCAGTTCAGAGAACTCATTGAAGGGCCGGTGAATCTGCTTTTCTGCAATGAGGAAGAAGCGCGCGCACTGACCGGGCTGGAAGATCCGATTGACTGCGCCCATGCCATCCATCAACACTGCGAGAATGTTGCACTAACGCTGGGCAAGAACGGTTCCATCATTATGCATGAAGGTGAAGCGTTCCCGATCGAAGGCGTCGAGGTTGAAGCCATCGATACCACTGGCGCAGGCGATATGTATGCTGCCGGCGTACTGTACGGCATCACCAATGGATTAAACTGGCAGCAGGCCGGACACCTGGGTTCGCATGCCGCCGCACGCGTGGTTTCCCAACTCGGTGCCAGACTGCCGCAACCACTCAGTCAGGCCGAGATCAAAAAGCTGATGATTTAAACGTGCAGGTAACCATTGTTCACGTGCACGTCAAACCCGATTGCATCGGAGCATTTATCGAAGCGTGCAGGGTCAACCACGAGGCATCCATTGAGGAACCGGGCAACCGCCGTTTTGACGTGTTGCAATCGGCGGATAAACCGACCCGCTTTGTACTCTATGAAGCTTATGCCAGCGCTGAAGATGCAGTAGCACATAAACTGACAGCGCATTATCAGGCTTGGCGTGAAACCGTTGCCGATATGATGGCGGAACCCCGGCAGGGCATCCCTTACCATGGGCTTTATCCAGTAGCATGAAAGCTGCTCTCCTGCACAAAAGAAATCTCCCGTGATAGCCGGTTTCTTCTTCGCTGCAACGCCGCACATTCATTTTGGCCCGGGAAAACGCTCCCAGCTGGGCCCGATTATCCAACAATATGGTCATCGGGTTCTGCTGGTCACCGGTGGCGCTTCTTTTGACAGATCATTGTTATGCCAGAACCTGTTAGATGAACTCGGGGAACGGTTTGAAATACACCGTATCAGTATCAGTGGTGAACCATCCCCGCAACAGGTTGACGATACAGTGGCTGCGTATTCAGGCACACCGCCGGATTGTGTCGTTGCTATTGGTGGCGGCAGCCCGGTTGATGCCGCCAAGGCTATTGCCGGCCTGCTACCCAGTGGCGATTCGGTGATGGAGTATCTGGAAGGTGTGGGTAACGGCAAAACCTACGCCGGTCCATCCACGCCGTTTATCGCCGTGCCGACGACAGCCGGCACGGGTGGAGAGACCAGCAAAAATGCAGTTCTTTCCGTGATTGGAGAAAACGGCTTCAAAAAATCGTTCCGCCATGAACAGCTGGTGGCCCAACACATCATTCTTGACCCCGAACTGACTCTCTCCTGCCCCGCAAAAGTCACTGCGGCCTGCGGCATGGATGCCTTCACGCAACTGCTCGAATCCTACCTGTCCCGCAATGCCAGTCCGATGACGGATGCGCTGGCTTTGAGCGGTATGCAAAAAGTCGCCCGTTCACTACCTGTAGCAATTGCCGACTGCACCAATTTACCGGCCCGAGCAGATATGCTTTATGCCTCATCTGTCTCCGGGCTAACGCTGGCCAACGCAGGACTCGGCAGTGTACACGGACTGGCCTCACCGATCGGAGCATTTTTCCCGATCCCTCATGGCGAAGTATGCGGCAGCCTGTTATTTGAAGCCACGCGTCTGAATATCACAGCCATGCTGGACAGAGAGCCGGATAGCACGGGGCTGCTCAAATATGCCGAGGCCGGCCGCATCATAAGTGGCGACAACAGCCTTGATGATGAAACAGCCAGACAGGAGCTACTGACCTTGCTTGAGCGCTGGACAAACGATTTTAATATGCCGTTATTGTCTGATTACGGCGTCACCGAAAACGATATTCCGGTGCTCATTGCCCATGCCAGCAGCGGCAGTATGAAAACCAATCCAGTGCAATTGACTGATGCGGAAACCAGAGCACTGATTCAATCCAGATTATAGTCACCGGTATCGTAAAGTCAGAATAATGATGGTTCACAGCATAGG
>CAZUVA010000100.1:2048-4676 GCA_964622755.1 uncultured Zetaproteobacteria bacterium | reverse complement strand
CAACCATGCTGGATATTCTGGCCGAGCGGGATTTTCCGATATCCAAACTGATTCCGGTAGCATCGAGTCGCAGTGCCGGTTCTGTGATCGAATTCAAAGGCAAGGATTATATCGTACAGGATCTGGATTCATTTGATCCGGCCGGCGTGGACATTGCCCTATTCTCCGCCGGGGGCGACACATCCAGAACCCATGCGCCACGTTTTGCCGCAGCGGGTTGTTATGTGGTGGATAATTCCAGCGCCTGGCGTATGGACGAGGATATTGCGCTGGTGGTACCAGAAGTAAATCCGCAGGCGCTGGAGATGGCGCGTGAGAATAAAATCATTGCCAATCCGAACTGCTCGACCATCCAGATGGTTGTGGCATTACAACCTTTGCACAATGCCGTTCCGATTGAACGTGTGGTGGTATCCACCTATCAGGCCGTTAGTGGAGCCGGTGGCAAGGCGATAGATGAGTTGGCCAAACAGACCGGCCAGTTGCTCAATTCCATGTCTCCTGATGTGAATGTATTTTCGGCACGCATTGCGTTTAATGTGATTCCGCATATCGATGTATTTATGGATGACGGTTATACCAAAGAAGAACGCAAAATGATGGATGAGACTTGCAAGATTATGGGTGCTGATATTGCTGTTACGGCAACAACGGCACGGGTGCCGGTATTTTACGGGCATTCCGAATCAGTCAATATTACATTCGCCGGGCCTATGAATGCGGATAAGGCGCGTACACTGCTTGCGGATGCGGATGGTATTTGCGTGGTGGATGATCCGGCAAGTGAAGATTATCCGATGCCAAGCGAAGCAGCTGGAACCGATCCAGTTTGGGTGGGACGGATTCGGGATGATCACTCATATCCGAATTCTTTGCATTTGTGGGTTGTTGCCGATAATGTACGTAAGGGTGCGGCGCTAAATGCTGTTCAAATAGCGGAAATTTTGATTCGATAGAAGTAAAATGGAGGGTGGATTGAGGGGCAGGTTGAGGATCAGGTCGAGGGTCAGATTGAGGAAGCTGTTTTGGCATAAAGCTGTTATCGCTGTGTTTGCTCCGGCGCTGTTCCTGTTTGCCGGGAGTGTGCCGGCAGCTTCTCTGGCAAAGATTGAAGTGGCCAGCCATCTCGGTGAACCTTTTTACGCCGAGGTGCCTGTCACACTTGAATCCAGCGAGTCGGTATCCATGGTTCTTGTTGAAATTGCATCACCTGCCGATTACAAAATTTTCGAGGTTTATCGTGATCCGGTATTAAAAAACATTCGTGCTGACGTTACCAGTGACGAGCGTGGCGTACGTGTTGAACTTTCCTCCAACAGTAGAATCAAAGCCCCGTTTTTTAATCTGATTTTAAAAATTCATAGTGGTCGTGTATCCCGCTTCAAAAAAATCCCTGTTTTTCTGGATGTCGAAAAGTCTGTTCAACAAGCTGCCAGGCAAAAACCGCAGCCGAGTGTTCAGCCCGTTAAAACAGATGTTGCTGATACATCCTCCCGGACAGCTCTGACCGAATCGGCCGGTCAAATCATTTCTTCCGGTGCAGCAAAATCATCATCCAATGCCACCAAGTCTACAGACACACACTATGATGGTTGGGCCAGAACCGATCGTTACGGGCCGATTGTCAGGGGAGATAGCCTTTCAACTGTAGCCAGGCGCTTGATGATAGATGGTCGTTACTCTCTCAGTCAGGTCACTCTGGCGCTATTCGAAAAAAACAGGTCCAGTTTTGCACAGGATAATATGAATCTGTTGAAGAAGAATAGCTTTCTGGATGTGCCAATGGCGGTTGAAATTGAGCAACATAGTCAGGCAGAAGCATCTCTTACTTTTCTTGAGCATGAAAAAAAATGGCATAAACTGATTCAACAGCCGCGTTATGCTGCTGAAGCAGAAGCACAGCGCACTCGCTATACGAAACATATCAGCGTTGGCGAGCATGCTGTTGGTGTGCTTGCCGCCCCGGTCGTTGTCAGTGAAACAGCAGCGGAGGTAAAGCGTAAACCTCCTGTCCAGTCGAAAGCTGCTGTGCCACCTTTAGATTCAGCTAGCAAGGCGGCTGATTCCGTTGTTGTCGGCCAGCCTGAGAAGGTGACCCCTGAACAGCGTGAAACCAGCCACATGGTGGCAAGATTACAGGAACAAAATGAATTACAGCAGCAACAGCTTGTTGCCAACCAGGAAAGTATCGAAGCGCTGAAGCAGAAAGTGGCCAGTGTTAAAGTAGCAGCGCCAAACGCACGCATTGATAAGCTGGAAATCCTGATCACCCGCTTGCAGGCAGAACTGGAGAAGGCCCGGTCTCAGCAGCCAGTGTCTTTGTTTGATGGACTGGACTGGATTATCTGGTTGCTGATCGGACTGTTGGTCGTATTGCTCGGCACTGTTGCCGTGTTGCTGCGGCGCGAGCCTGTCCATCCTGCAACTTCTTCGGTTCGGGAACCCGATGAGCCTGTTTCAGTGGTGACCTCCGGGGAGCGTAAAGAACTGACGACGGCGGTTACTGGAGCTGAGAGTATCGAAGAAACTGCTGTCATTGATTCTGAAGATGAGTTTGGCGATGCGGGTGCAGCCGAGTCAACATCAGTAGATGAAGATTTAGACAATCTGTCAACGCAGGATATTGAT
>CAZUVA010000100.1:0-1948 GCA_964622755.1 uncultured Zetaproteobacteria bacterium | reverse complement strand
GGATATTGATTTCGACTCTTTTGATCTTGATGTGTCTGACACCGGGGTTGGTGATAAAAATCATGATCAGAGCCCGTTTGATGGTCGGGATTTTAATGAACCTGAGGAAACGAGCTGGTTGCATAATGCAGTAACAGAGGAAGAAGATTCGATTCGACACCTTGATAGTTTGTTGAGCAAGCTTGAAAATGATGGCGATCCGGGTGTTACAGGAGATGAGGCGACCGGGCTGGAGAAATCATTTTTTGAATCTTCGGATGACGAAGACGTTTCGATGACGTCGGATGTGTTTGTTTTAGATGATGATCTGGAGCAAAGTGAATCACGGGAATCGGCGCATCAACCTGATGAATTGAACGATGATGAGGATAATAAAAAGGACTGAGTGCTGTTGCCGCTAGATGGATTTACAGTCCCAGATGTGATACTGATGGAAGTAGCTGGCACCATCATACTATGACAATCTCCGAGATGTTTTTTTGCAGCTATCCTGTCTCCCGGCTTTTGCTTGGTTTCGCTCTGCTGTTTCTTTCCCTGACGACGACATCGATATGGTTATGCCTTTTTCTGGCTGTGATTTCAGCCGCTATGATTCGTTTACTGGATGGAAACTGGACTACGAGTTTGCGCGTACTG
The DNA here is from genome assembly GCA_964622755.1 of uncultured Zetaproteobacteria bacterium. GTDB lineage: Bacteria > Pseudomonadota > Zetaproteobacteria > Mariprofundales > Mariprofundaceae > Mariprofundus. The sequence continues at coordinate 1,312 of CAZUVA010000100.1, read as the reverse complement.
GGATTACTCCGCTGGTTCATACTGCCTATCCTGTTGCTGCATACGCTGTTTACCCCCGGCCAATTATTGCTGCCGGGATTTCCAATTGCAGTGAGCCGGGAAGGCTTGGTGCAGGGTATGTGGCTGAGTGTTCACCTGATCACTATCTATGCCATGGCCATGCTGCTGTTTCGCCTGTTGAGTCGCGACGAATGGTTACGGTTCATTCTGCTGTTGCCCGGAATAGGAGAGCGGTTGATGGTTCAGGTGTTGATGATGGTATCCATGAAGAACCATATGGCTGAATTGTTATCTTATTTGCGGCAGCAGTATGGTTTGCGTCATGACTGGAAAAAAATGCCGCTGCTGCTGATGTCTGCATTCAAGCAGGCGTTGATAGATGCTTCAGCTTATGCGCAGATGCTCTGGTTGCGGTGGCCACAGCAGCTATCCACGCTTGTATCGGCGACCAGTCAAACCATTGTTTACACCCCTGCACAAAGATATTTTTTTTCCGCCTTATGGGCAAGTTGCGCTTGTATGGTGTTTTTGTTGTTATGGTTGCCATGAGACAGCAAAAACAGCGCATTGCCATGGTGCTGGAATTTGATGGCCGTCCATTTCATGGCTGGCAGCAGCAGGATAATGCTTCATCGGTTCAGGCTTGTTTGCAGACTGCGCTGGAGCGTATCGAAGGTGCGCCTGTTTCAGCAACTGCTGCAGGCCGCACTGATGCGGGCGTACATGCCGAAGCCTTGCTGGTGCATGCCGATGTGAATGCTGATCGCTGGATACGTTCCCATAAGGCCTATACCCACGGCTGCAATAGTCTGTTGCCGGATGAAATTCGTGTTGTTGGGGTGCGGGCGGTCGGAGAGAATTTTCATGCCCGATTCGATTGTCGGGAACGTGCTTACCGGTATCAGATATGGAACCGGAATACGGCATCAAGTCTGCACAGATGGCGTCACTGGTGGATGCCCAGAACACTGAATCTGGATGCAATGCGGGAAGCAGCATATCACTGTGTGGGCAGACGTGATTTCAGTGCTCTCAGGGCTGCAGGTTGCCAGGCTTCCGGTGCAGTGAGAACAATCAGAACGCTATCTGTCGAGCAGCAAGGTTACTGTATTAGCATTTCAGTTTCAGCTGATGCGTTTCTGTATCATATGGTTCGGAATCTGGTAGGGAATCTGGTTGAAGTTGGTGCGGGAAAGCGTAGCCCTGAAGCCTTTCTGGATTTGCTGTCCAGTGGTAACAGAAGCTTTGGTGCAGCAACGGCGCCGGCACATGGATTGTATTTTACGGATGCAGTCTATGATGCGTTTTCCAG
>CAZUVA010000099.1:0-4698 GCA_964622755.1 uncultured Zetaproteobacteria bacterium | reverse complement strand
TCAGGATGGTAAGGCATCGTTCATTGTTTCAGTATCCGGAACAAGAAAAAAACCCACATCCAGGAGGGTGATAAATGAAAAACCCAGCACATCTATTGCCTAGGAGGCTGTCGGACTTATGAGAAATCTACTGCGCGGCAGGGATAACGGCCCAAAATACCCTGATTTATCGTTGCATAGTTACCACTATGCGTCTCAAAATCATGCTGTTTTTTACCTTATCACAACTATCGCGCGGTATCGCCGCTTGCTCCTGCTCGCTACGATCACCCTAAGTCCGACAGACTCCTGACATGCATCACGGATAAATCTGAGCTTAAATGAAAGCAGTTGAAGAATTTATAAAAAAAGAATCTGCAAGTGGTATCTTGCTGATTCTTGCAACTATTCTTGCGCTCATCCTAAGCAATACAGCAACATCATCACTCTATACAGCATTTTTACATATACCTGTCGAAATACGAATTGGTGCATTGCATCTTGATAAGTCACTGTACCATTGGGTCAACGACGGTCTGATGGCTATTTTCTTTTTATTAATCGGTTTGGAAGTAAAGAGAGAAATACTTGAAGGTCATCTATCATCTTTAAGCCAAATTGCGTTACCTGGAATGGCTGCTATAGGCGGCATGATTGTTCCGGCAGGCATCTATTTAATTTTTAACCAGAATAATCCGATCGCTATAAATGGATGGGCCATTCCAACAGCAACCGATATTGCTTTTTCATTAGGTATTCTTTCCCTGTTGGGTAAGAGAGTACCCGTTTCACTCAAAATATTCCTGATGGCCCTGGCTATTATCGATGATTTAGGAGCAATCGTAATTATTGCTCTTTTTTATACAACCGATATATCCACATTATCTATTGCTATTGCCATGATTTCGTTGTTTATTTTAATTATCCTTAATCTGTTCGGTGTTTCAAAAAAAGCGGCTTATTTTATTGTCGGCACCATATTATGGATCAGTGTTCTTAAATCTGGAGTCCATGCCACGTTGGCGGGGGTAGCATTGGCATTTACAATCCCGCTGAATGCAAAAAATGAGGACAAACAATCCGTTTCTCCTCTTAAAGAAATCGAGCATGGTCTTCATTTTTGGGTAGCCTTTCTTATTCTGCCTTTATTTGCATTTGTGAATGCAGGTGTAAATTTCACTGAAATATCTTTTAACCAAATGTCTGGTTCGGTGCCACTGGGTATTATATTTGGGTTATTTATTGGGAAACAGGTTGGCGTTTTTGGTTTTAGTTGGATTGCAATTAAACTTAAGCTCGCGACACTCCCAAAAGACAGTAGTTGGCTACATCTTTATGGGGTAGCAGTATTAACCGGCATTGGTTTTACGATGAGTTTATTTATAGCATCACTGGCTTTTGAAGATGACAGCATGTTCCAATATACTGATAAACTGGCGATACTAATAGGCTCATTCTTATCCGGTACTGTTGGTTATTTCATTTTAAAGTCAGCAAAAAAACATGAAACCGTATGAATCTGGACATTAACATTACCTGCCACCCCCACCCCTTTGTCAGCCCGTTTTTTTACTGTCGGTGATACAATGGCTTATTTGCAAAAGGTGACAGATTTCGTATCACTGATGGAACGATCTACCCAGTAAAAAGAATTCCGATGATGATTTACGGCTGGCAGCCGGTTTGATGTTTTTTATTTTCTGGAATGAAGAACCCAAATCGCGGCGAAATACATCATAGCCTTCACCCATAAATGTCTTCATCAAAATATCGCCACCGGAGCGCAGATACTGGCGAGCGAAATGTAGGGTCATTTCATTCAGGCCGATCATGCGCATCTGATCGACCAGCTTGTTGCCACTCATCTCCGGTGCCATATCCGACACAACCAGATCCACAGCTCTCCCCTGCAACGCTTCGGCCAGTTTTTGCTGGCCTTCGGGTGAATCAAAATCCGCCTGTATCAGCGTGACGCTGCTGATCGGTTTCAGTGGCAACAAGTCAATACCAATCACCAGACCACCGGCTCCCACCCGTTTAGCCAGTTCTACGCTCCATGATCCCGGCGCACAGCCAAGGTCAACAATCACACTATTTTTTTTGATCACCAACGCATGCTGATCGAGGATTTCAGTTAATTTGAATGCAGCACGCGAACGCTTCCCCTCTTTCCGGGCCCGTTTTACATGCGGATCATTGGCATGGCGCTGAAACCATGCTGAAGTCTTGCGCGCCGCCCTGCTTTTCGATGATTGTGCCATATTAATCCTCTAACTATTTACCGCAGAATACGCGAAAGAAAAGCAATAGAAATGTCTGCAAAAAAACATTCCAGTATTGTGCATGGGTTGTAGCCCGATTTAGCCTTCATTGCGTAACTTTGCGCCCTTTGCGGTTCAAGATTCTGAATTTAATCCTTCATACGCCAACCGCTGCGCCAGAGAGCCCAGCAGGTGACAATCGTTACCACTACTGTGCCCATAACCACCACGATGGAAGCATAGGGATCGGTGTCACCTGTTCCGAGAAAACCGTAGCGAAAACCGTCAATCAGGTAAAAAAACGGGTTGGCGTGATTCAACTGCTGCCAGATCGCAGGCAGTTGTTTGACCGAATAGAAAACACCGGAGAGAAAGGTCAGCGGCAGGATAATGAAATTGGTCACCATGGCGACATTATCAAAATCCTTTGCCCACATACCGCCAATCAAACCCAGTCCGCCCATAATGATGCTGCCACATATGCCATAGAGAAGAATAATACCCGGATGCAATAATGACAGATCGACAAAAGGCATCAAAATGCCAAGAAAAGCAACGGCTACGACCACCGCCCGCACCACAGCAGCAGCCAGAAAAGCGGCCACCACTTCGATGGCGGATAACGGTGCCATCAACAAATAGATATGCATGCCCATGACCTTACCCATAATCATCGAGCTGGAGGTATTGGCAAAGGCATTCTGCAGCATCGCCATCATGGCCAGCCCCGGTACCAGAAAAGTGAAATAATCCACCTCCATGCCCGGCACCTGCCGATCCCCCATGGCATAGCGAAAAATGATCAGATACAGCATGGCGGTCAGTGCAGGCGTTACAATCGTCTGCATTTTCACCTTTAGAAAGCGGCGAATCTCGCGCAGAAACAGTGTCCACATACCGAGCGGGTTAATCGGCTGCATGTGCTTCTCCACCTGCCTCTTCACAATCGGCATTTTCTTCTACCATCTGTTTGCCGGTCAAACGCAGAAACACATCCTCCAGATCCTCGCGGCGCAATCCGGCATCACGCGGAGCCCCAAAACAGGTTACAGCGGCCTGATAGGCTTCGTGGAATGTGGAACCATCTTCAAGCATGCCGAGCTTCAGGCAAATGCCTTCATCGGTCAGACGCGGTTCGAATGTGGCCAGTGCATCAGCAGCCTCTACCGACATTTCCAGTTTTCTACCATAATTGAACCAGAGATAAGATGACGCAATCTCGCCCATCATTTCCTGCATCGGGCGCGCCGTCAGTAATCGGCCACGATCAATAATGGCAACATGATCACAGAGTTCCTCGGCCTCATCCAGATAGTGCGTGGTGAGAAGAATTGTCGTGCCGGAGGCGTTCAGCTCACGCATAAAATCCCATAAACGACGGCGCAACTCGACATCCACGCCGGCGGTCGGTTCATCCAGAATTACCAGTTTCGGTTTATGCACCAGAGCCTGCGCCACCAGCAAACGCCGTCGCATACCACCGGAAAGCTGGCGCGTGTTTTTAACCGAATGATCAATCAGTTCCAATCGACGCAACAACTCATCAATCCAGCCATAATCAGGTTTGCAACCAAACATGCCTGATGTGAAAGCCAATACTTCACGCGGCGTAAAAAAAGGATCGAAGGCCACCTCCTGCGGCACCACCCCGATCTGCCTTTTGCACCAGCTACGCTGTGCAAAAAGGTCGTGCCCAAACAGGCTGACAGACCCGCTACTGGCACGTACGGTATCAGCCAGTATGTTGATCAGCGTGCTCTTGCCTGCCCCGTTCGGCCCCAGCAATGCATAAAAACTGCCCTGAGGAATATTCAGGGAGATATTGTGCAAAGCTTCATTGCCATTGTTATAGACCTTACCAAGATCCGTCATTTCCAGCGCGTTCATCAGCGAAGACTACGCTTTAGCGGGCAATAAAAAAACGGAGCCCGAGGACTCCGTTTTCATGGATAAGTACTGCGTATCAGTAACCCGCATTGGCACAGCCGCTAGCACCGCTGTCTGATGGAGTGAATGATTTGCCACAGCCACAGGTTGATCCGGCATTGGGATTGCGAATCACGAATGATTCCCCCTGAATCGAGGTCTGGTAATCGATTTCAGCACCGTTGAGCAAATCCAGACTCATTTGATCGACCAGCAGTTTGACACCATGGCTCTCGACCACCGTATCATTATCCTTGATCTCATCATCAAAGGTAAACCCGTACTGAAAGCCCGAGCAACCGCCACCGGAAACAAAAACGCGTAAATTCAGCGCTGTATTATCTTCACCCTCCAGAAGCCCCTGAACTTTTGCTGCTGCTGATTCGGTCAATACCACACTCATTTCACACCTCTATAACTATCATGATCCATTGATATTACCACACACTTGCCAGTAGTTGTGATCACAACGAATACTTGAGCGGAATTATCGGGTATTTTGAAGACTTTGGCAACTTACACCATGAAAACT
>CAZUVA010000098.1:0-4713 GCA_964622755.1 uncultured Zetaproteobacteria bacterium | reverse complement strand
TTTAACCTACGCTGCAGCCTCTTCGGTTCGTTGTTTGAACCGGCGACTTACATTCATCGTGGTGAACAGCCAAAGCAGGCACAAAGCTATATTCGTACCCACCAACACCATGGTAGGCAATGCCAGCACAGAGATTACAATAAAAATCACCCCGCCCTGAATCAAATCGCCAAACCGTGTAAAAAATGTATTAATGGCCAGCATGCCTTCATATCGGGAAAACTGGTCCAGTGGCAAAAACAGAATCTGTTTGGTCGTATTGGCCACTGAATAATCGATACTGTTATCAGCAGTTTTCACAATGGCAAACCAGGCCAGTACAGGAAAGATCAGAACCGATACATACATAGCCAGATTGATGACTGCCAGACTGATCAATGCACCGCCTACACCAATAACCTGATACATCGGCCTGACTACAAAAGCCTGTAGAATCAGGGTCGCAATATTGACATATAAATAAAACGTTGCATAAAACTCGCCAATTTCACTACCACTTTTTTCACCCGTCACGAAATCGGCGAGAATAAACTCGCCTGTTGAATTAATCAGGTTCAGCAATACGACCGATGCAGCAATCCAGCGCAGGTATGGCATATCCATCACCCGCTTTAGCCCGCCAAGCAAATGTTTAATCGATTCCCCATCACTATCATCGTGCTTTTTGCGTAACTCCGGATCTGAACCCGGAATGATTACTGCGAGAAGCAGCATAACACAGGAAAGCATCATCAAACCGAAGGTTCCCAGTTGCAGGTAGAGAACTTTAGCGATGATAGCGCCAATCATGGCTCCCAGCGAACCGCCAATAGCAATATATGAAGTCAGTTTCTTTCCACTTTCAACACAGTGATAATCACTGACCATGGTCCAGAATTGTGAAATCTGCACCACCGAAAAAATACCCAGCCAGATAAAAAATGCCACACCGATTTCTCTGCCTGTTGAACCCAGGCTATAAAATATCGCAATGTTGAATGCAAGAAAGATAGTCACAAACTGGAACAGCCGGTCACCACGGAATTTCCTGATCAGAGAACTGTAGAAAGGAATTAATATCAGCAGCAATGCGGCCTGTCCAGCCAGTGCATAACTGCGCAACTCGGCACTGCCATGTTCGAGAATCAGAGACTCCCGAACCGGTTTCAACAGATAGTAAGCAAGCAGAATAAGGAATAATCTGAGAGCAAAGCGCATCGTTGCCTTGCCTTCAAGACTACTCATATCCAACCATAGATTTTGTATAAAACCGTTAAGTCGCGTCACAACAGAGATATTCCCACCTTTAGAGCTATAATGAAAGGACTATATTGCCCTGCTTAAGAAACATGCCGTTCCAGCCAGATTTGTTGCGGATAAACCTAGTTCGGACTATTCATGAATAGTCCGAACTAGCAACGAGGGCGAAAGACAATCAATGCCATGATTATCTTTCACCTCATCTATACAGCTGTACTATTTACTGACAGGTACGCTCCACAACCGTGATTCCGTGGATGAACAGGCAATGAAGCGGTAAATCCTTCCGGAGTCCAACTGGAAACTCCTCACGGTCAACGTGTTTGATTTCATATTAACTTCGGTTTTCAATGGCTTCCAGTTTTTTCCTGTATGCACCCACAGGTTGACTTGATGCTCATTCTTTACGCCACCCAATTCATTTTTTTGTGAATTTTCATCAAAATATTCAAGGCTCACATCGGCTTGGACATTGAGAGAAGGAATTCTTGTGAACAACATCCATGATCTCTGAATACACTGTTCAGGGTTAGCGCCTTCAAATACATACATCGGGGGTTTGAACCCTTCCGCTTCCACCTGAAAATCAGCAATAACGAACTTCGATTTAAAATCCAGCCGTGCCAGAAAATAGCCAAAACCCGGGTCATAGACAATCAGCGAGTGTTCTGGATATGCAGTCGCAGCCCTGCCGGAAAATGGTTTCTCAAGCAGTTTTGCCAAAAACTCGTGTTCATTCAGTCCTTGTTTGGGCTCGCCGACCGGTTCGACTATGCGTTGTGCCTCAGCATGCAAGGCTGGATCCTCGGCTTCAAGCTTGGCGACATCTTCCGGATAAATGTCTTTGCCTTTGGTATATGCCACATATTCTTTCATTTGCAGGGTATTCTTGTATTTCCATTCAAATGTACCGAACAAATTTGATTCAAGATAAAACGGCCGTGCAATACCATAGTGAGCAACGGCATCATATTGCTCGATAAATGACTGGGGCGAACGTTTGCCGTATTTCTGCCTCACCTGGCCACCCTCAAGCACCCTGGCTAAATTTTGAACGCGTGCATTCATCACCGTGGGTGAGAACCAGCCAAAGGTCTTTTCCGGCCCGTTTTTCTCTTTTCCGATCAAATGTTTCAGTTGTGTGTAAAATTTTGCCTTCAGCGTCTTGTTCATCATCGCCTTGGCTTTCATCGGGTTAAACACACCCAGGTCGGGTGTATAGTAATACTGGAACCGCTCATTAAATATCGTCTCGGGAAATTTAACGAACGGATCAAATGTTTGACCAAATGTGAGGTCATAATCCCACGGAATCACTTTCCATTTCCCGGTTTCACCTGATCTGATCAAAAAGTAGTTTTTGTTATAGGTATCACCCTGACTGACCAGAGTATTGGCTGCAAACCAGTTGGTCAGTGAATCATCTTCAAAGTTTTCCGCAATAAACTGATCGAATTTATCAATCGGCGTTGCTTTGATTTTTTTAGCCAGCACTTGAATACTGGAATAATCACCATTTCCTGGCGAAAGCTTCATCCAGCAGTGTTCGATATCAGACTTGTTCCGGAAATCTCCGCAGTAATAAGAATCGTCCGGCTGATAAAGTTCACTGGATGCATTATACCCGCGCTTCTCCAGAAAGTGTTTCCCCGTCCACTCGATGTATAGAAAATAACCAATAAATTCCCCATTGATGTTCAGCCGCACATAATGGGTATCGGGAACCATCATACCCATATCACGCATCAGCTCCCATGCCAGCCAATCGCGCATCATCGAGCCATCAGAAGCCATCGAACGCAACGACAGTTTTTTATAGCCCTGCCACTTGTTTCCTTTGAATTTCAAAATGATGGACTTCTTTTTCAGAGCGCGTGTTGAACTCCCGTATGACTTGATTCTACCCCTTAATTTCTGCCCATCAATAGTCATCCGGGCTGCAAAACTGGATTTATCATTCGGATCTTTGAAAAACAGTACCTTCGCATCAGTACGGTTCATGGAAACACTGATATCTTCAACCACCACTTTTTTCTGGGCGTTGGCAAGCGCTTCCTGGGAATATGCGAAATGAGACTCTTCAAATGTCAGGTCAGCCGCAGACAGTGCCACACCAGGCAAAATCAGCAGTGTACATATCCATATTGCTACATACGTTATTTTATAATTTAACATAACCACCTCAATCCCATTTGTATGTCACTGCCAAATCTCCAAACCAGCTGGCGCTTACATTGCGTCCCCACACCGTATTCCCAACTGCAGTAGAAACCGTCCAGTGTTTTGACAGGCTGCGCTCATACTTGATCGAAGGTTTTATCTGATCAAAATCATTGGAAAAACGCGGTGCTCCGCCACCTGCAACAATGGGTAGAAATTCCGGTGTCTGATCCCGGAATGAAAGCCAGAATATACTGCCAATTACAATCCTGTTTTTGCCCTTTCTATCCAGGCGCCATGACCATTTTACAAAGCTCCTCGATTGCGTAGCCGGGGCACCAAACCAGAAAACTACACCTGTTCCCAATTCCCAATAGGAGGGCATACTGGCTTCCCAACCCGTGTTCTGGGTGGACCAGTTCACGCCGCCCCAGATTCCAAAACGGCCAAAACCCAGTCGATTTACTCTACGGTTATCATAACCGGTAGGAATCCATGTTGCCAATTCCCATGTTCTTCCATTCCTGAACTTATCAAGCCGGCCTCGAATACCCACTTGGATATCCCCCACACCAGTCACCTTGGTTTGCGTACCACAGCCCTGATTAACATAGGCACCATTAGCAAATAAATTCAAATAATACGAATATCCATAGGTATAGGAATGGTGCCAGCTATAATCCTGTGAAGTACAACCCTGCGGCACTCGACGCCTGAAATTATTAAATGCGTCAGTCCCGGTTGAATATGAAAAACCTGTCGTATATCTGTGCTGTCCTTCAGAGAGCATAAATGCGGTACTGGCCATGGAAGTTGCCGAATTAACAAACAACATCCCCCCCGCAAAAATTATGAATGCTATTTTCTGGCCAAATCGATTCGTCATTTTTTTATTCCCCCTTTCCCATTCCTAATTTCTCCAATATTGCCTTATCATAATTTCTGCTGGTTTATTTTGCACCGTATAGTCCAAATCATTCGCACCCCCGGCATCCGGATCGCTATACCAGTTCCAGAAAAAGACCCCATCTATATATTTGGTCCGATTAGCCGCATTGAGCCAGGCAGCCACTGCACCGGTTTGCATCTTTAAATCCACCCTGTCTTGGTGTTTATGTAACGATTTCCACTCCCATGGCTGGGCTGAATATCCCTTTGCAGATGGCATGCCTATTTCGAGCAACCAGACAGTTTTAGTCCTCTGATTTTTGATGGCCTGCCCAAGTTTGTACATACTGTGTTCCACATGTGTGAGCATCTCATCATATTCACCCATATCTCCCAGTTCCGGATACAATGAAACCCCGATCACAT
>CAZUVA010000097.1:0-4716 GCA_964622755.1 uncultured Zetaproteobacteria bacterium | reverse complement strand
TGGGATAATCGAAATCGACCAGTTCAGCGCCAATACCGGCATCGCCCCAGTGGTTGACGGGTAAAGCAAGCATAATCACGCCGCAAGTTGGCACATTGCCAAAAGCCACCCCTGTTAATATTTCGGCCAGTTCGGTGATACCGGGGTTGTGCGCTAACAGCGCAGCGGCAGTGGCATGATCAGGCACGGATCGAACTACATCCAGCATCGTAGCCGGGCTGGCCACATACAGTTCGTTGCGCCAGTCAATTGATGCAGATGGAAAGGCCAGCTCCGGGGCCAGTAAATTGGCGGTCTCGACCGCACGCCGGGCGCTACTGCACAGGAATGCCTCCAGCCTCAGATTGCCTCGATCCAGTCGCGCTGCCAGACGCCTTCCCATCTCCGGCGCATCATGTCTGCCGCGATGATTCAGACTGCGATCAAAATCTCGGGCACCCAAATCATTCCAACTGGATTTCGCATGCCGAATCAGAAGCAGCGTTTTCATTCGGCATCCCCTGTCGCCGCTGTATATAACTGTTGTGCCGTCAGTTCCGGGTGTTCGGCCCCAAGCAATGCACTGATTACAGCCATGCCGTATCCCTTAAGCGTATGGCAATTACTCGCGTCAATGCCGCCGAGCGCCACCACAGGAAGCATCGCCTCAGATGTCAGTTTTTGAAATTTCTCAGCTCCCAGGTGCGCTGCGCCCGGATGTGAGTGCGTTGGAAACACAGGGGAAAGCAGGGCGAAATCAGCGCCACAAACATGGGCTTGCCGAAGTTCGGCGGCATTATGACATGAGACCGATACACTTTTGAACGGATCATTCATCCACTGGCGTGCAGTCGCAATGCCAGGAATATCAGCACTGGACAGATGGATGCCATCGGCATCAACAGCGCAAGCAACATCGGCCTGACTATGAATAATCAAGCGAGTATGGGTGTCGTGCGTCATTTGTCTGAGGCGGGATGCAAGAGCCAGTAATTTGGCGGAAGTAAGTTGTTTTTCGCGCACCAGAACCGCATCCACGCCGCCAAGCAGGGCTTGCTGTACGGCAGAGAAAAACGATTCTCCTGAAAAACGTGTTGTATCGGTGATCAGGGTCAGCTGCGGAACCCTGTTTGGGGCGCTAGCCGACATGCATCAGAATTTTTTTAGAATCCAGGTGGGGGGTGTCACAAAAGGACCGCCTCCGGGACGCCGCCGTTCAAAGTGTCCTGCCCTGTTGCGATACAGATAATAGGGGGGCAAACCACCGACGGGCTGCACCTTGATTTCATAAATCTGGCCACGCACGGAATATTCAGTAATCGTCGCCCCATCCTTGCGCTGGTAGGATCGCACATCCGCAGCGCTATCATCATCCGGAGAGCTTAGTTCATTATTCAGATTGGGTGCGCTTTCGACCACATCTTCAGCGTTATCCACTACCGTTGGCTGTTCCACAGATGGTGGCGGCATCGCGGCTTCTTCAGCAACAACCAAGGCTGGCAAGAAGATCAGGATACACATGACAGAAGCAAAAAAAGGACGCATGCATGCACTATAACGAGTCGTCATTATGAACACCAATAAATAAAACTGTTTGCATGCGGCTTGCGTGTATTGGTGTTAATCCACCCTCGACAAGCATCAGATCACCCGATCATTACCGCCATCTACCGGCAATTGCGCCCCCGTCGTGCAGGCAAACAGACTACCGGCCATGGCGCAGACCAATTCGGCCACATGCTGTGACTTCACTTCGCAGTTCAATACATTATTCGTTTTATATGCCTTCACACTCAGGCCATAGCTGGCAGCACGTTTTTCCAGCACCTCATCCGTCCAGATGGCCGTATCAAATACAGCATTGGGGTGCAATACATTCACCCGAATGCCATCCCCGCCCAATTCCAGTGCAGCCACGCGAGCCAACTGCGTTAATCCGGCCTTGGCCACAGAATAAGCCGCAGCACCGGGGCCGGGGGCGGGCACATTCTTTGAGGCGATGATGACGATGGCCGGATCAAGTCCATGCTTCAGATAGGGAATGCTTTCCTGCATGAGCTGCTGGTGACTGGATAAATTCAGATCCATGCTTTGTTGCCATGTATTTGCATCCATATCTTCAATATGCCTGCTGGCCGGAAAAATGCCAGCATTGCTGATGATCACATCAAGCCCGCCGAAACGGCGTATGGTTGCCTCAACAGCCGCGCGGATAGCAGCCGGATCAGTCACATCGCAGACCAGGCCGAGCACAGAAGCGTTCGGAAAGCGGGAAGTAACCTTGGCGTCAATATCGAGCGCCGCCACCACGGCCCCGCGCGCCAGCAGCGCATTCACGCAAGCTGCTCCGATACCGCTGGCTGCACCGGTCACCAATGCCACCTTGCCCCGGAATTCAGGCGCCGATCCCCCTTTCTTTAACTTGGCCTGTTCCAACTCCCAGTATTCAAGATCAAAAATATCCTTTTCCGGTAACGCCTGCCAGCCGCCGAGTATTTCAGCGCGGGCTATCGCCCGCATGGTATGGCAGCTGATATCGGCAATAGCCTGACACTCTCCCGGCGTTGTTCCGAACGCGATAGCGCCGCGTCTCGGCCACAAGGTCCAGCGCGGTGCGGCATCAAGACAGGTCAGCCCATCTTCCTGATTATCTTCCTTGTTGCGGTTGAAATACCGCCGGTAATCATCGGTAAATGACGTTACGGATTCGACCGCACCATCGCCGACAATCATAGCGGTGCGCTTGGTGCGAATCACATGGTCAGGCGTCAGCGGCCCGCGAGAAGTAATATCCGCCACATCAGCGCGAGCTGAAAAATCTATAGCCTCGGCATCACCATTAAGATGCGCCAGCACAGGCGTTCCGCGCGCCAGTGATACCGCCCGGCGCATGGCCGCCAGTTGTTCCAAATCAAGTGAGGCGCTGAGCGATGTAGCGGCACTGAGCGGCGCATGTTCGGCCAAAAAATTTTCCGACTGGCTGACCAGATCAATCATATTCTCATAACTTTCGCGCGCATCATCGGCAAAAGTAAACGCGCCGTGATGCAGCAACACGATCCCTTTTAATTTTGACCAGTTAATCGACTCGGTCATCTCATACACCTGTTTAGCCAGCACAAAGCCCGGCATGATGTAGGGCAGAATCAATACCTCATCACCGTAGATTTCTTTGAGACACGCTTCACCACCGGCGGTGTTGCTGATCGTCACCACCGCATCGGCATGGGTATGGTCGACAAAGTCAAACGGGATGATTGCATGTAGAATCGCTTCAACCGATGGATTGGGCGCATCCGGATTTATCATGGCAGCACGCTGAGCGCTGACCATATCCGAATCGGACAGGGCATCCAGTTGCGCCATTTTCTTCAGCACATCAAGGCGCACCGGCGCAAAACCCGCTTGCTCAATCGTAGCCAGATCCCAGCCGCTCCCCTTCACAAAGAGAACTCGCTCAATCTCACCAAACAGATTGGTGACATCGGCCTTAACCGAAGTATTGCCACCACCATGCAATACCAGTGATGGCTCAGCCCCCAGTAATCGGGATGTATACACGCGCAACGCCAACGGATCATCCGCAATGGCAATCACCTGTTTTTCATCCCATAAGCTGTTCATAAGCCTGCTCCGAAACGTTATTGGCGGCGCAACAGCACCAGGCAGGCACCGCCGCCACTACCCGGCTGTGGTATCACTGCCAGCACCGCATGTGCAAAAACACCCTGTCTGAGCCAGTGATAAACCGATTCTTTCAACACGGCCTTGCCCTGCGAATGCAGGCCACGCCCATGAATAATACAGATGACACGTTTGCTTTCACTGATGGCCTGCCCGACACCATATTTCAGCATCTCCAGCGCCTGATCACGTGTCATACCGTGCAGATCGAATGTCTGCCCGATGGGGGGACGCCCCGCAGCCAACCGTTTGAGCCTGTCTTTTGAAATACCATCGGCGGCAAATATCCATGGATCAGCGGTAGCTTGTACTGATAACGCAATCGACGGTTTTGACAGCGTATCCACATGTGCACGTTGGGCTATTTTCTCCAGCGGCTGACGTAATTTTGATTTTGCAGCTACGACTTTATCCCCGGATGGCAAGGGCTGTACCTTTCCCATCGCTTCGGCAAACAAACCCTGTTCTTTCATTACTCCGGCTTTTCGGGACGTGACATCAACTGGGCAAGCGCATCCTGAATATTCAGCTCCCCGGTCAATATACGGTGTACGCTTTGCATCAGTGGCAATTCAATAGCCAGTTTTCCAGCCAGATGGTCCACTGCCATAGCGGTACGCACGCCTTCAACCACCTGTCCGATTTCTGCTTTTGCTGTGTTGAGTGATTTACCCTGCGCTATCGCCATGCCGAATCTGCGATTGCGCGATAAATTACCGGTACAGGTCAGTACCAGATCGCCAAGACCCGATAATCCCATCAGCGTGTCTGAACGCCCTCCACATGCCTCTGTCAACCGCGCCATTTCGGCCAGACCGCGAGTGACTGCCGCAGCGACTGAATTATGTCCGAAACCAAGCCCGTCAGCCATGCCTGCCGCAATGGCAATCACATTTTTCAGTGCCCCGCCCATTGCCACACCAACCACGTCATCACTGAGATAGATTCGAAAGCTGGTATCATCGAAGAACCTCGAGGCAACCTCTGCAAACTCAAGACTTTCAGCCGCCATGGTAATGGCTGTCGGCTGGTTTCTGGCCACTTCGACTGCAA
>CAZUVA010000096.1:0-4721 GCA_964622755.1 uncultured Zetaproteobacteria bacterium | reverse complement strand
TCGGGTCGAAGTGGCGCGGTCTATCAAGGAAGCACAGCAGGCGCTGTTAAATCACAGTTGGGATGCTGTGATCACCGACATGAGCCTGGGCGACGGCAATATCCTCGATTTAATTGAATTTTTGCAGCAACAGGGTTATGCATTTCCTCCCATTGTGCTGGTAAGCGGTTTTCTCTACGGTGAATCAGTGCAGCGCGCCAAAGCACTTGGTATTCGACATATCCTAACCAAACCCTTTGTCCCCACCGATCTTATTGATGCTGTCGAGCAGTCTCTTGCATCCAACTGATATGCCGGATCTGATCACCTTATCCCTTATGGCAGGGCTGATTGTTACCGCACTGATCGCCTTACTGGTCTTCAACCGGGTTCGCAGCAGTGCATTACTCTACAGAAAGGTGAAAGAACGCACCCAGGAGCTGTCCGGTGAACGGGCGAAACTGGCAGCAATTATCGATTATGCCAAAGAAGGCATTCTGATGGTGAACGAGCAGGGAGATATTCTCCGCAGCAACCCTGCAGCCCGTGAAATCTTCGGTTATGATCAACAGGAACTGGACAAACTGTCTGTTCATGATCTGACACCGCCCGATATCCGTGAACAGCACAAACAATGGTTCAGTGCCGAGAATGCCGGAGAAACACATAAAATCATCGGGCGAATCCGGGAATTACACGGGCAGCGCAAAGATGGTTCGCTGTTCCCTTGCGAAATCACCGTGTCTTCCTTTGCCACAGGGAGTAAACGTCATTTCTCGGTTGTTCTGCGTGATCTCAGTGAATTCAAACAAAGCCAATGGGTGCAACAGACACTCTTGCGTCTGCGAACTATCAGCCAGAGCAATGCACCCTTGCATCCCCGTCTGAAAGAGATGCTCTCAGCCATGCTTGCCTGCCCATGGCATATCACTGCGGTCGCAATCTATATCATACAGAACGATCAATTATGGCTGATAGCCAGCCAGGGTTGGCATGCAGATGAAAAAAGACGCCATGCACATATCGCTGCCGACCACTGTCTGTGTGGTGAACCAGTCGAAGGCGCGCACATGCCATGCCGCACAATATCAACAAATCACAGTTGCCATACGATATGTCTGCCTGTCATGCATGAGAAAAATCAACTGGGGCTGTTGCACCTGCAGTTGGCGGATGAAGAGAAGATATCGGAAACATTTTCCGTCTTTTGCCAACAGGCACATGAAATTATCGCTGTCACCCTGGTGCGCGAACATCTTCGACAGGTACTGGAGGGTAGTGAAAGCAAGCACCGCCAATTGGTGGAAACCACACCCGTCGGCATCATCATCCAGAGTGACAGCGTGGTGAAATATGCCAATCCTGCGGCACAATCCATGCTGTGCGGCGATAATGGCGCCCCTCTTTTGCAGCGCGAACTCCTGCCTCTGGTTCATCCGGATGACCGCATCACTTTTGACGAAATGATGCAGAATCTTCAACAGGGCAACCATATCGAACCAGCCGAAGTGCGCATGCAGCGCCATGACGGTAACTTTTTCTGGGCAGAAATTCGTGGTGTTCCTGTAGTCTATGAAAGCAATCCGTCTGCACAGGTGCTTATTCACAATATCAGCGACCGCAAAGTGGCTGAAGAAGAACTGACCAGACTGTCCTATACGGATGCACTGACCGGGCTACCCAATCGACGCCTGTACATCGACAGACTGGAGCAAGCCTGCAATATGGCCATGCGCAGCAATCGCCAACTGTGCCTGCTGTTCCTTGATCTGGACCGTTTCAAAACCATCAATGACACTCACGGCCACGCCTGCGGTGATCTGGTGTTGAAAACTATTGCAACCCGTATTCAGGATACACTGCGGGCATCGGATACCGCAGCTCGCATGGGTGGCGATGAATTCGCGATTTTATTGCCCGAAACCGATACCACCAGCGCTTTAAGGGTGGCGAATAAACTGTCCAGAGTACTGCAACAACCGATGGCACTGTCCAATCAGAAGTTAAGTCTTGGTGCCAGTATTGGCTTGGCCTGCTATCCTGATGATGGCCTAGAAAGCGATACCCTGTTAAAACATGCGGATAACGCCATGTACCACGCCAAGCAAAACCATCTGGGAATTCGCTGCTTTTCCGATGAAATAGAAGAATCTGCCAAGCGCCATGTTCTACTGGAAGGCGAACTCAAAAAAGCAACCAAAGGCGGACAGTTTGAGTTGTATTACCAGCCCCAATACAGACTGGAAAACAATAAACTCCACCTCACCGGCGTTGAAAGTCTACTGCGCTGGAAACACCCTGACATGGGCATGATTCCTCCGGGCGAATTTATTCCGGTTGCCGAAGAAGCCGGCCTGATTCGCCCGATTACCGGCTGGGTCATCGGTGAAGCATCGCGACAGGCCCGCCTCTGGCAACAGCAGAGCTATCTTCCCGGCAAGATAGGTATCAATGTTTCAGCAGCAGAACTGATGGATATCGGGCTGGCAGATGATATTCTGGGTCATATCAAGAATGCGGGAGCAAAAACAGAATGGTTTGAAATCGAAATCACCGAAACTGCGGCCATGAGCCAACCTGATACGGCTGTTTCCATCATGCAGAAACTGATCAATAACGGTTTAAAAATTGCCATTGATGATTTTGGCACCGGCTATTCATCACTGGCTTATCTGAAGCGACTGCCTGCGGATAATTTAAAAATCGACATCGCTTTTATTCGCCATTTGCCGGATAGTGCTGAAGATATTGTCATTGTCCGCACCATTATCGCCATGGCCCATGCTCTGGGGCTACAAGTGATTGCCGAAGGGGTAGAAACCTCTGCCCAACTGGATTTTTTACGTCGGGAAGGGTGTGATTCAATTCAGGGTTATTTGCTGGCCAAGCCGATGTCGGCAAGTGACGCCACGGCTTTCCTCAAAGAGAATCTCGGGAAGAACTAAGTGCACCAACGCTCACGGTTTCCGCCACGGCAAAGGCCATGGCGATGCCGTCATCATCGCTCAACGATACATGCACATGCACCACTCCCAACCTGGATGCAGCTACAGCTGCACCGCCATGCAATGTAATTTCAGGTTTGCCGGATGGCTGGTGAATCGTTTCAATATGGTGAGGCGCAACCCCCTGATGAAAACCGGTTCCCAGTGCTTTCGAAACGGCCTCTTTAGCAGCAAACAGCATAGCAAACCGACGCCCCGGATTTCCCCGGGCTTTCGCCTGGGCAATCTCGGAAGCACTATAAATGCGCTTCTCAAAACGCTCTCCAAAACGTTCCAGAGCGTGCTCGATACGCGAAATCACAACGCGATCAACTCCGATTCCGGCAATTGCCATCAGCGCGGCCCTGTCAACGGATCATCACCGCCCTGAAATCAGCGACTGCCTGATGCAGCCCCTTGAATACAGCATCGGCAATAATGGCGTGACCGATGTTCAACTCTTCGATTTCAGGAATTGCACAAATCGCCGGTGTATTGGCAATCGTCAGACCGTGGCCCGCATGCACCATCAGACCGATATCACTGGCCAGTTTGGCACTATCACCAAGTGACGCCAGCTCGCTGGATCTGGCCTCTCCCTGATAATTAGCATAATGACCGGTATGCAATTCAATCACAGGTGCACCGATTTTCTGCGATGCCCTGATTTGTGCCGGTACAGGATCGATAAACATCGATACGCGTACGCCAGCCGCAGACAAGCGCTCAACCACACTGGTCAGATGTGACTGCTGTCCAACCACATCCAGGCCCCCTTCCGTAGTCAGCTCCTCTCTCTTTTCAGGAACCAGACAACAGGCCGCTGGCTTCAGACGCTCGCAAATTGCCACGATGTCCTCATTTGCACCCATCTCCATATTCAAATGCAGGCCTGTAATGGCAGCCAGTCGCTCCATATCATGATCCTGAATATGACGACGATCTTCACGCAGATGTGCTGTAATGCTCTCTGCACCGGCAGCCATGCATATGGACACGGCATCAACCGGATCCGGATAATCTGTGCCTCGCGCCTGACGTATGGTGGCGATATGATCGATATTCACACCAAGATTTATCATAAATCTCCCCAGTATCTCGCACTAATTTCCAAAACTGTCCGTAGCCTTAATGCCATGTTCCTGCAGCACCAGCCGGATCATCTCCCGCAAGGTATCGGCATCATCTGCACTGAGTCGAACATGGCCGCCAGACATCGCCCCGGCTATCGACTTGCGCAATCCGGCTGAAACCTTCATTCCTTTACCGCAGAAATCACAAATCAGTTGCCCATGCCGCCAGAACATCGTTTGCTCCACTTCTCTGCCGCAATTCCAGCAGTGCGTCAAATTACCAAGCCAGCCAGCCACATCAAGCATATACCATACCGCCGCCAGTAATCCCTGCTGCTGCCCGCGTTCGGCCAGCAATATCAGCGCTGCCGCAGTCTCATCGAACCCATGCGGATCGCCCTCCTGAAATAAACGGGATGCAATAGCAAGCAATTCCAAACCATCGAGTAAAAACGAAGGTTTCAGCAGGCTCCGCCCACGCTGAATATCGACCAACGTCCCCATGCCCGTGCGACCGGGCCGCCAGCTAATTTGCAAAGCATACAAAGGTTCAAGCGATGCCCGAAACTGGCTTTTGGGTCTTCTGGCACCTCGGGCCATCACTGCAATGCGCCCATGCTCTGCGGTCAAAAAATGGCAGATTAGCGACGTATCGCTAAAGGGAATCCTTCTAAGCAACAGCGCA
>CAZUVA010000095.1:0-4773 GCA_964622755.1 uncultured Zetaproteobacteria bacterium | reverse complement strand
GAGGCGGATACCGGTCGTTATCATCTGCCCTGGGTTTATCTGCATGCCATGAAAGATTATACCGATATGGCGGAAATCTTGTCCCAACTGCCCGGCGCCAAGGCTGTGATGAATTATGTGCCCTCACTGACGGTTCAAATCAATGATTATGCCACTCAGCTCAAAACCTTTCTGGACGGCAGCCAGAGTGATTTAAACGACCCGCTACTGGCGGCGCTGGCCCATAAACCGGGTAAACTGAAAAAGAAAGATCGCACGTTTATTCTGAAAACCTGCTTCCGCCTGAATCATGAACGCAATATGCATCGTTATCCGGCTTTTTCGCGTTTGTGGAATATGGCCGAACATGCCAAAGTCAACAAGGCCACCGATTATCTGGGCGAAAGTTTCTATACCGATCTGGTCACCTGGTATCACTTGGCCTGGCTGGGTGAAACAGTGCGGCAACGCAATTTTGTAGCGCGCCGCCTGATTGAAAAAGCCAAAGGGTTCACCTATCAGGATCGCCGTGATCTGCTCACCCTGATTGCATCATTGTTATCCGATATCCCGGCTACACATCAGCGGCTGGTCGATTCCGGCAAGCTGGAACTGACCACCACGCCGTACGCACACCCCATTATTCCGTTAATGCTTGATTTCAACACGGCGCTGGAAACGGTGCCCGATGCGCTGATTCCTGATGAACCCTATCCGGGTGGTCGTGAACGCGCTCTTGAACACATTCAACTGGCCCAGCAGAGCCATCAGAATCTGTTCGGACACGCGGCGCGTGGATGCTGGCCGGCAGAAGGCGCGGTATCACAGGATACGCTGGCCTTGCTCGGTCAGTCCGGCTTCGACTGGTGCGCTACCGGCGAATCCGTATTGCATCATTCGCTCAAATTCAATCTGCGCGAACAGCAGGGTAATCGCGATTTGTATCACCCGTGGCTGGTGGGCGATGATGATGATCAAATCACCTGTTTCTTCCGCGATGATCGTTTATCAGACCTGCTCGGTTTTGAATACAGCCGTTGGGGCACGCAGGATGCCATCAATAATTTCATGCACGAACTGGCTTGCATTCATCATCGCACCCACGGCATGGATGCGCCTGTGGTCGCCATTATCATGGATGGTGAAAATGCATGGGAACATTATCATGAAAACGGCCTGCCATTTTTAACCAGACTCTATCAATCCATTGCCGAGCATGACGATTATGAACTGACTACGTTCAGCGACTATCTTGACCAGCATGCCGCCACCGAAAAACTGGAAAAGATCACATCGGGTTCATGGGTTTATGGTAATCTCTCCACCTGGATTGGCGATAGAGCCAAAACGCGCGCATGGGAACTGCTGATTGAAGTCAAAAAGGAATTTGATTCCAACATCGACAATCTCAGTCCCGAACAGAAAAAAAATGCCACTGAACAATTGCGAATCTGCGAAGGTTCCGACTGGTGCTGGTGGTTTGGCGATTATAATCCGGGTGCGACTGTACGCGATTTTGACCGACTGTATCGCCGCCATCTGAAAAAACTGTATCAATTATTAGGCTGCTCCACACCCGCCTCGCTTGATGAAAACATCTCGCTGGGCGGCGGTGATGCTGAAGGCGGCGGCACCATGCGTCGCGGCAGCGCTGACGCTTAAAATCAAAAGCATCTACCGCAGAGTACACAGAGTCACGCAGAGTAAAGACATAAGAAAATGGTAAAAATGATTCCGGCACATCTTACGGAGATGAAATCACTGTATGCATGGATTTACCCCTATCAAGATTTGCTTTTTGGTTTTACTCTGCGTGACTCTGCGTACTCTGCGGTAAAAAGGATTCTGACATGAATCACTGGATTGACAGGCGAAGATCTGCCGTATTATTACATATCACTTCCCTTCCCGGCCCGTTCCATAAGGGTGTACTGGGCGAAGAGGCACGCAGCTTCATTAATGATCTGATTGCCAGTGGATTTTCAGTCTGGCAGTTCCTGCCGCTGGGACCAACACATGGACATGGCTCACCGTATGAATCATTATCAACATTTGCAGGCAATCCTGAACTGATCGACCTGCGTGATTGCGTCACCCACGGCTGGCTGGATGCAAGCTGTCTGCAGAATTGCAGTACTGCATCTGAGCATGCGCACCTGCGCGCCAGGGCCAGTAAAACATTCTGGGACAATATTGAAAACAACGCTGGACTGAAACAGTCCGTTGCAGTTTTTCGGCAGGCCAATGCCTGTTGGCTGGATGATTACGCCCTTTTTGCCGCACTGAAAACGATCTTCCATGATGGTGCATGGTGGCAATGGCCTGTTGCACTACGAGACCGTGACCCTGAAACAATAAAAAAAATAAAAACCGATTATAAACAGCTGCTTAGACAAGCTCTCTTCGAGCAGTTTATTTTTGATCGCCAGTGGCATGCGCTCAAAGCGTATGCTGAAGATAAAGGTGTTCAGCTGTTTGGTGATTTGCCGATTTATGTTGCTCATGATTCTGCCGATGTCTGGGCCAGCCGTGCATCATTCACAGTCAACGAAACAGGTTTGTGTAATGAGGTGGCCGGGGTTCCGCCCGATTATTTCTCCGAAACCGGCCAGCGCTGGGGCAATCCATTATACCATTGGGAAGTCATGCAGGCAGATGACTTTGGATGGTGGGTGCGCCGTGTTCGCCATCAGCTGGAACTGATGCATATGCTGCGCATCGACCACTTTCGTGCACTGGAGGCTTTCTGGGTCATTCCCGGAGAAAGTGAAGATGGTATTATTGGTGAATGGCGCAAGGCACCCGGTGAAGCACTGCTTTCGACCCTGCAACTGGAATTGGGACATCTGCCACTGATTGCTGAAGATCTCGGCATCATTACCGAAGAAGTCACGGCCCTCCGGGAAAAATTCGGCCTGCCCGGTATGAAAATCCTGCAATTTGCCTTTGGCGGTGACAATCATAATCCTTATTTACCCGGCAATTTCGGCGAAGATGCCGTCGTTTATACCGGCACGCATGACAACGACACGACGATGGGCTGGTTTGAAGGCTCGGATGAACATGTGCGCCAGCACACGCTGCGCGTACTGGATGCAACGGCGGATGATATGCCGTGGGCCCTGATCGCATGCGCGCTGGAATCACCCACCATGCTGGCCGTAATTCCCATGCAGGATTTGCTTGAACTGGGAACCGAAGCCAAATTCAATACGCCCGGCACACTGGACAATAACTGGTCATGGCGCATGAAATCCTTACCGGAACATGATGCAGACTGCTGGCAGAAAGCAGCAACCCTTAACGGCAAATACGGACGAATCTGACCCTGAGCCCATCTGATTTTCACCTGATTCCCGTCCGGATCCATACTGACAGGATGTGATTCCCATCATATTTTATCATTTCCCGGCACCCCAGTGTTGCCGGCATGATGATTCGACATTTATACCTGATAACCACGCTGGCTGTTTCTTTTATCGTATCCTGCACCCCGATTAAAGATGCAGATAACTACTCGCAGCCAGTAGAAAATATCACTGTTAAACAGACAACGACCCCTTTCCTGCGGGGATTGAGCGAACAGGAAATTGAATCGGTTAAAGCCGAGGCCATGCGCGTATATGTTCAGGACTGGGGGCGCATTGCCAAACGCTCCCGCTATGTCCGTCAGCCACTTATACAAACACTGAAACAGAACCATGCACCGATGGAACTGCAGATGATTCCCGTTGTCGAATCCAGTTATAACCCTTATGCCCAATCAGAAGTAGGAGCCACTGGTTTATGGCAATTGATGCCGGGCACTGCCACTGATCTGCGTATCAAAAGCAATAATAAAATTGATGGCCGACGTGATATTGAAAGCAGTACACGCGGTGCGGCACGCTTTCTGTTAAAACAGCATGAGCATTTCGGCAACTGGCCGCTGGCATTTGCCGCCTATCACCTTGGCCCGAATGGTGTGCAGAGACGCATTGACCGTCACCCGTGGAAAAATGGTGATGGCTTGAACAAGCTGCCCCTGCCACCGATCACCAAAACCTATATCCGTCATATCCTCGGCCTGATCGCCCTGCAACAGGATGGCACAATCAGTTTCCCAGCCCCCTACCCGACCAGTACGATTACTATTCATTCGCCGGTTGATCTGGAGCGTTTGCATGCCGCTGCCGGGCTGCCAAAAAATCAACTATTCCGTTTCAACCCCCAGCTTGTTCGTATGCAGTATTTTCAGGACAGGCCGAAAAACCTGAGCTTGCGTATCTCGCAGAGCAGACTGGCGCGTGTAAACAACATCATTTCCACCAGATCTTCAAACAAGCTCAACATTCATGTATTGCGCGGTGAACTGGTCAGAGATATCAGCAAACACTATCGCGTATCAGTCTATGCCCTGAAAAAAGCCAATCCGAAACTGGTCAAAGGCATCAGGCACGGCATGCGTTTACGTATCCCGGTCAAGGATTTAACCCGTGCCAGAGTCGCTGATAATCCACTGGTTCAACCGGGGCCGAAAATGCTGGCGGATAACGCTATGCACAGGAGCTGACTGTACCCCTGCAACCGGAAAATCCGAATCACACCGATTCAGAATAAGCAGGGCTAGCCGAGTTCATGAGCGACATCATCGAGTTTCTGCCGAATCAAGCGACTCATCTTTTCAATGGAAAATGGCTTGTTGATCACCGTTTCGTGCTCCATATCATTTTGGGTGAGCTTGTCGTAACCGGTAGAAAAGATGATTTTTGCCTGTGGCTTGATTTGTCGAATGCATCGTGCTGCCTGGCTGCC
>CAZUVA010000094.1:2090-4777 GCA_964622755.1 uncultured Zetaproteobacteria bacterium | reverse complement strand
TTTTGGATGTAAAGGCGAGAATCATGCTTTGATCAGCGCTTCCCTAACCCGACTATTCATAAGTTCTACCGCGCCCTAAGCCTGCAAAAAAAGAAGATACAGATAACCGGCAAAGCCGCTTAGCAACAATGCGCCTTCGAAGCGATTGACTTTCCCAAGTTTCAAACCGAATGAGACTACAAACAGGGCAAGGGTAAAAGCCAGCATGATCGGAAAGTCACGCAATAATGCCTGCGAAGCAAATGTGCCGGGGTAAATTAATGCCGGCATAGCCAGCACAGCCAGCAGGTTGAACATGTTCGAGCCGATAACATTGCCGATTGCCATATCCGCTTCGCCTTTCAGTGCGCTGGTAATCGATGCCACCAACTCCGGCAGACTGGTGCCAATCGCTACAATGGTTAAACCGATGATCAGATCACTGACGCCGAGAGTATGAGCAACTTCCACTGCGCCCCAGACCACCATGCGCGAACTGAGCATGAGTACCAGTAGCCCCGCCATGAACCAGAAAACAGACTGCCGCATGCTCATTTGATCCGGAATGGATTCCGTGAATTCCTGTACCAGAGGGTCGTGCCTGTCTTTCAGGCCGATACGGGCAATCCATACCAGCATGAGCACAAGCCCCACAAGCAGCATCACCCCGTCGATAACATCCAGTTCACCATCAGACATCAGCGCAAATGCAAATACAGTGATCAGAAACAGCGCCGGCATTTCTCTGCGCAACGTCATCGATTTAACGGCCAGCGGCATGATTAACGCAGTAACCCCCAGCACCAGTCCGATATTGGCAATATTGGAACCAAGCGCATTGCCGATACCGAGATCACGATTCCCATCCAGAGCCGCCATCGCAGCAACAATCATTTCAGGTAATGAAGTGCCGATACTGACGATGGTCAAGCCGATCACCATCGGAGGCACACGCAGGTTTCTGGCGACAGAAGATGCACCATCCACAAAACGGTCAGCACTCCAGACCAGCAACAGAACACCGGTCAGAATCGCCGCAACAGGCAGTAACATGTCAGGCACTGATATTATTGGAATAGTCCGGACTAGGAGGCTACCGAACCGGTCAGACGTTCCAGCGCTTCCCGGTATTTCTCCGCGGTTTTGTTTTTAATACGATCCGGCAGTTCAGGTGCGGGCGCCTTTTTATCCCAGTCCTGTGTTTCCAGCCAATCGCGAACAATTTGTTTATCAAAGCTGGGCGGGCTGATGCCGGGCCGGTATTCTGACACGGGCCAGAAACGCGAGGAATCCGGTGTTAACACCTCATCAATTAAATAGAGCGTGTTATCTGCATCAAGCCCGAACTCAAATTTGGTATCAGCAATGATGATACCTTTCTGCAGCGCGAAAGCCGCAGCTTCTTTATACAGAGACAGGCTGACATGGCGCACCTGTTCGGCCAATGTTATGCCAATCAGATCGCACATCCGTTCGAAATCAATATTCTCATCATGTGTGCCGGCGCTGGCTTTGGTCGAGGGTGTGAATATCGGTTGCGGTAACCGGTCGGCCAAATCCAGCCCTGCCGGCAGTTCAATGCCACAGACGGAACCTTGCTGCTGATATTCTTTCCAGCCGGAGCCAATCAAATAACCACGCACAATTGCTTCAATTGGTAGCGGTTTGAGTCGTTTTACGACAATCGCATGCGATGCCACGCGTTGGCGTTCTTCGGAGTCGGGAATGGCCTCTTCAAGGGTCATATCGGCAACCTGGTTGGGTATGATGTGGGATAGCTTGTTAAACCAGAAGCTGGATACGGCGTTTAACACTGCGCCTTTGCCCTGAATGGGTGTTGACAGGATCACATCAAAAGCCGACAGGCGATCCGTGGTGACAATCAGAATGTGGTTGTCATCAATTTCATACATATCACGCACTTTGCCGCTGTGTACCAGCTTCAGGCAGGTAATCTCGGCATGCATCATGGGGGAAGACATTGGGGCTCCTTGAAGAAACGTAGATGGCGAAAAATGCCCGAAGTGAATTCATCACACAAGTTATAGGCTATATCGGATCGAATGAATGGATCGATTGCATACAGACTGAAGTATGGATATACGATAGGTTTTGCATGCAACTTGCCAACGATTCTGTGCCACAAAAAGGGCGATGGCTTTTCGCGCCAATGAAGGAAAAGGAACAACCATGCATCTGGATCCCATGATGATGAACATCACGATTGTGTTGTCGGTCGCCTTGGCTATCGGCTATCTGGCCGTGCGTATCGGCTTGCCGATTGTCGTTGCCTATATTATTTCCGGCATCATGCTCGGCCCATCGGTTATGGGTGTTATCAATGATCAGGAAACGGTTACCCGTGTCGGTGAAATCGGCGTAGTAATGTTACTGTTTTTCGTTGGTATGGAAGTATCCATCCCCACATTGATGGAGCGCTGGCGCATTGCCGTGATTGGTACGGCAATCCAGATCGCGATCAGTGTCGCGGTCTGTCTTGGACTGGTATGGGCATTCCATCTGCCGGCCAATCTCGGCATCCTTTTCGGCTTTATGGTTTCACTCTCCAGTACGGCTGTGGTTCTCAAGGAATTGCAGGATGCTGGTGAGATGGATGCGCCGTTCGGTCAGAATGCCGTTGGCGTGCTGTTGGTGCAGGATATGGCCATCGTGCCAATGATGATTATCCTGAGCCTGATCGGGGATAA
>CAZUVA010000094.1:0-1990 GCA_964622755.1 uncultured Zetaproteobacteria bacterium | reverse complement strand
ATATTGGGCATGCGCCTGTTGCGGCGTAAGGATTATCCCGGCGGCCGGTTTACACTCGCTTTTGTCGGTTACGGTGAAGAATCGGATACGGCAGCCATTGAGTTAACCTGGAACTGGGATACCTCTTCTTATGATCTCGGCAATGCTTTCGGCCATATCGCGATTTCTGTAGATGATATCTATATGGTATGTGATCGGATTCGGGCCGATGGCTGTGTTATCAGTCGGGAACCCGGTCCGATGAAACACGGGGATACGGTTATTGCATTTGTGCGCGATCCCGATGGCTATGCAATCGAATTGATAGAGAAACCGGGATAAAAAACAAGGGGCTCGTCGCAATAGCAACTAGCCCCTTGTTTTCCAACAGCGACGATCTCATAAGTTGTCTGTTTGAGCAGGATTGGATGCTTGTGTTTTCAACGTGCTTAAGTAAGCGACGATGTCCCGTGCATTTTGTCCGCAGGTATTCTGGTTGGGCATTTTTGTGCGAGCACTCTTGTCGCCTGTCAGTTTTTTGATGGTTTTGCCTGAGTTGCAAATCCATTCGGTCAGTGTCGTTTCATTCCACGTAAAATCGGCCTTACTCAATGCACTTCCATATTTATAATTTTGCGATTTGCCGGCCTGTTGGCCGACGATACCGAATAGTTCGGGACCGAACTTCGCCTTCTGGTTTGGCTCAAAGCTGTGACATAACTGGCATTTTTGTGCCAGACCATGACCCCGCACGGGGTCTACCGCCGGCATGGCAGGCGCACTTGCCAATTTGATTTCAGCGGCATTTTTGTCTGCTGTTGCTTCACGGTGACTGGCTTTGACAAACTTTTTGTAGGCAGATTTTGTCATTGCCGTAGCTGTTAGGTTCTTTGCTGCGGCGAGCTTTTTATGTTCCGGGGCGATTTTCGGGGAAAGGGCCTGGATATGCTTTGATGCGGACGCTGGAGCAGTCTTGGTCGCCACCATTTTTTGTGTGGCCGCTTCCGGTTCGTGCGGAGACAGTGATAATGCAGCCAGATCTCTGGCCTCTATGATATTTGCAGCCAGTCGTTCGGCTGTAATTTTTTCCTGCTTGGCCCGGTTGGCGATATCCTGGTGAATCTCGGCCTGAACGCGTGCTTTCTGTACGGCCTTGGTTTTTTCGACAACCAGTTCTTCTGTTTTGGACTGTTCCAGCGCGGCTAGTAACAATGCTTTTCTGGTTTCAATAGCCCGTTCTTGCATCAGGCTTGCCCAGCGAGCCTTGTTTTCGGCGTCCTGTTTGAGCATATCGGATTGTTTGGCCAATCTGGCAATGGAAATTTTCACCGCATCACGCCTGTCTTTTGCCAGTTTCAATGCCTCTTGTTTGTCGGTATCGGCTGCTTCAACCGCTTTGAGGGCCGTGTTCGCCTGATCCATTGCAACCTGTATCTCAGCGACATTTTTCGCGGCAATGGCATCAGGTGAAAGGGTGCGCCGATCATCCGCATTTCCGCACGCGCTCAACAGTACGGTTGTAATACTCATCAATATCCATGGTGAAACCTTCATCAGTAATAACTCCTGCAGTAAGATAATTCAGTTATTTTGTGCAGGGCGCACGCTAGGTGGGAAATCCGGTCTGCCTGTGACAGAGGTTACAAAACGGACGTAACAGGGGCGTTAGGAAGGCGAATCATTGGACCACATAACGCCATGCATTATAGTTGCGTATAATTACTGGCTTTGCATCGAAGGAAAAAGAAAAGGCCAACATAGCATTCGCATCAATGATCAGTGGCGGATTGGTTTTATCTGGCACATCTGTGCAGTTCTGGATGGGGGTTCAGGATGAGTATGCGTTGAGAGAAACACTTCCTTCAATTCAAGCTAAGCTGGACAGCGACATCTGCTTGCTGCCTGACCCTTTTTCGGAAGCCTGATAGGCGATTGCTTACAGTGCCTGTTTCGCACCTGAAAAGGGTTATCTAAATCTTGATAATGCGGTTTATTTTGACATAAATGCTGA
>CAZUVA010000093.1:0-4778 GCA_964622755.1 uncultured Zetaproteobacteria bacterium | reverse complement strand
CTTTCAGCCGCCATGGTAATGGCTGTCGGCTGGTTTCTGGCCACTTCGACTGCAAATGAGGGACCCGACAGAATAGCAATACGTGATCTATCGACATACTGCGCCAACATTTCATCAGTACGAATCAGACTGTCCGGATGCAGCCCCTTACACGCCGCAATCACCGGATAATCAGCATCGGCCAGAAGCGGTAGATAATCATCGACGGCCACACAGGGCAGGGCGTAAATACAGGCATCAACATCACTGATCGCCTGATCAACATCGCAACTGACCTGAATATTTTTTGGCAACGGAATACCGGGCAAATAGCGGCTATTCTCACCTGCCTCACGGATAGCAGCAACGTGTTCCGTATCGCGGGTAAACAGTCGAACCTGCCGCTGCCCCGAACGGGCCAGCACCAAAGCCAGTGCTGTTCCCCACGAACCTGCCCCCAATACGCACACCTGTTCTCTGTTCATATCCGCTCCCGTCTGAAGAAACATGGAACGGCCAGCATAATCAGACAGCCAAACAAAGGCCAGTCACCCCAGCGTACATAGTTGGTTTGGATTTTCGATAATTGATATGTACCGAGCAATACGGTTTGAATCCACCATGGCTTTATACTGCGAACAACCCCGTCGGGTTGAATAATCGCCGTCACACCCGTGTTGGCAGCCCGCAATACATAACGCCCTGTTTCTACCGCCCGCATACGGGCGGCCTGAAAATGCTGCCAGGCAGCAGGCGTAGTACCATACCATGCATCATTGGTAACATTGACCAACACCTCGGCTCCATTCAATACTCGCGCTCTGGCCTCCTCCGGAAACAGCGATTCGTAACAAATCAATGAGCCGTAAGAAATACCGCGCGCCTGAATCACGCCCATATCTTTTGCGGGTTTGAAGTCAGCGATTTCCGGCACCAGCGTATGTAGAAATGGAATCCATTCCGGCACATATTCGCCGAACGGAACCAGATGATGTTTGCCGCTAAATGGACGTTCCTGCAACGTCTGTCCAACCGGCTCCGATCCAGGCCGTTCAGCGCCAACCGATTGAGGCTCAAGGGAAAACAACCCGTTTTGTGCTGTATGCTGACCTGCCCGTTGTCCGGTCAGTTTCAGACCACCGTATAACAATGGTGTTTGCCAACCCTGCACCTGCTTGTTCAACCATTTTTCCCAGCCCGGGGCACGCTCCATAAAAAAAGGAATGGCCGCTTCCGGCCAGATGATGATATCTGCCTCCGCAGCCACGTCGGCTGACATGGCACCGTAGCGCCGCATGGTTTCACCCACAAAAGAGGCATCCCATTTATGATCCTGTGGAATATTCGCCTGAACCAGTGCAACCCGATACTCTGTTCCCTGCCCCTGTTCAGTCGCCGGAGCCAGTATAAACAATAATATAGCGACTGCGATGCCGACTCCACCCAGACGACGGTGATTTGCTGATCGATATCCAGCCGATAGCAGCAACACCAATGAGGCAGCAATCAAAGCGGGAATCAGCGCCAACCCATACACACCAAACCATGTCGCCCAACCAATGGCCGGCGTATCCAGCAACAGGTTGCCCAATGCTGTCCATGGCAGTCCCGTGAAAATATGGCCTCGCAACCACTCCTCTCCTACAGCCGCAGCAGGAAAAGTCAGCAATACCCAGGCTGTTCTCCCGGCCACCTTCCATGTCAACCATGCCCACATGGCAGGCAGCAACGCCATGACACAACCCACTATCAGCACGCAAAAAGCAGCCGCAATCCACGGCAGGTGTCCAAAAATATGCAATGTCGGTGCCAGCCACCATGCCCCGAAACCAAACCAGCCGAGGCCGAACGCAAAACCGGTGGGCAGTGGCGCTCCCTGACGGATCAACCACAACCAGCCGGTCATGACCGGAACAACCAGCCATACCTGATCGAAGGGAGAAAATGCAAAAGGCATCAATGCCCCGAGCATCAATGCAAAAAAAGCGTGGAGCTTCCTGTTTCCTGTCACTGATTGGTCATAGTGGATGGTTGATTCACCTGTCGCTGAATGCGCACTTTGGTAATGCGGCGCGGATCTGCCTCCAGCACCTGAATCTGCAACCCTTCCAGCGCAATCTGCTCACCATGCTTGGGGATGCGACCAAGATATGCTGTCAGCCATCCGCCTACAGTATCATAATCACCCTGTGGTAGTTGTATATCCAGCGCTTCAGCCAATTCTTCGATATGCATACGCGCCTGTACAATAAAGCTGCCATCGCTCAACGGATGCAGTTCACTCTCTTCCTCTTCTCCGTCTTCGCCGATTTCACCGATAATTTCGCGCACCAGATCCGGCAGTGTAATCAGGCCGGCTGTTCCGCCATATTCATCCAGTACGATGGCAATCTGACAGGAATGTTCCCGCATTTCGGATAACAGACCGGATATCTGTTCCAGTTCCAGCACCCGCAGGCAAGGGCGCAGTAATGTCTTCAGGTCGGGAGACTCGCCATTGACGTGTGCCGTTACCACATCGCGAACATGTACCACACCCAATACATGATCGATATCAACATCCATCACAGGCATTCGACTCACACCCTTTTCAATCATGGCTTTTTCAATATCAGCCAGTGACGTATCTGCAGTCACCGCATGTATTTCCGAGCGGGGAACCATCAACTCGCGCACACGCATATCATGCAACTCAATCATCTGCTCCAGCATACTACGCTGGTCATCCGACTGCACCGCTTCAGCCCGGCCCAGTACAGCCAGTAACTCCTGTTCATCACGCCCCGGGCGTAAACGTTCGATCAATAGCTTGCGCAGGCTGTGCATCCAGTTTTGAACCATGCTCATGGGTATTCCTCTATCATACTTTCTTGGGTTGTTAACGCTAATTCAGGGTAGGGGTCATGCAGCTTCATCCGGCGCATTGCTTCCCGTTCCGCAGCCTGCATCGAAGCCACATCATGATCTTCAATATGGTCAAAACCGAGTAAATGCAGCGTGGCGTGAATAATCAAATGCAGGCAATGATCCGGAGCAGGCAAACCGAGGCGATCCGCTTCCTTCGATATAAATGGCACTGCCAGTGCAATATCCCCCAACGGCCCGGAAAAATCATACGGTGCTTCCTGCATGGGAAAAGACAGCACATCGGTCACCTTGTCCCGGTCACGCCACTGCAGGTTTAATGACTGAATCATCTTATCACTGGCAAAACGGATACACATATCAGGTTCCTGATCTGCCCACCCGGCAACCGTACACGCTGCATATACAGCTTCTTCGATACGTTCCGGCGGTTCAAAATCCTCATCCACATCTTCGTCGACAACAATATCAACCATGGGCGGGGCCTTCTTCTCGATCCTCATAGGCATTCACGATTTTCTCAACCAGCTGGTGGCGCACTACATCCCGGCTACTCAATCGACAGATACCGATATCATTGACGTGCTCCAGAACCTGCAGCGCATGCAATAACCCACTCTTCTGATGGCGGGGCAAGTCAACCTGGGTAACGTCCCCGGTCACTACCATTCTGGCGCCAAAACCCAAACGCGTGAGAAACATTTTCATCTGCTCCGGCGTGGTATTCTGCGCCTCATCCAGAATCACAAATGCATCATTGAGTGTGCGCCCGCGCATGTAAGCCAGCGGCGCCACTTCAATGCGGCTCTGCTCAAGCAACGCATTCATTTTTTCAACCCCGAGCATATCCGCCATAGCATCATACAACGGGCGCAGATAGGGATCGACTTTCTGCTGCAAATCACCGGGTAAAAAACCCAGGCGTTCGCCGGCCTCCACAGCCGGACGAGTTAGAATAATACGCTCCACCCGATTGCTATTCATTGCAGCCACAGCTGCCGCCACGGCAAGGTACGTTTTACCGGAACCTGCAGGCCCGACAGCAAGTGTCAGCGTCTTGTTTTGAATGGCTTTCAGATAGGCGCGCTGGTTCGGCGTTTTACCGCTAATATGCCGCCGCCCGGCAATAATAGTATGCTGTCCACGATCATCCGATCCGGTTTCAGCCGTTGCATCACTACCATCATCGCGCAAAATTCCCTCCACATCGACATCGGTAAGTTCTCCCGACTGTTGAACAGACTGGCGCAGCAATTGCCGCATAGCTTGACCGGCAGCATCAGCATGTTCGCCTTCAATCTGCCAGTGACCCGGCCGGCCCAGAAAACGTACCCGATAAAACTGTTCCACACGCCTTAACACCCAGTTATCGGCTCCGCACAGGTTTTTCAGAGCAAATGGCTCGGATGCTTCGAGATGCAGGGGGGTGCTCATAATAAAACCGCCATAATGGTGTATAATGCTCTCAGTCGCCGCTAAGAATCAACTCGCCGCGTAATGACTGACCATAAGCCTCAACGATTTGCACCGGCATGATCTGTCCGACCTGACGCGGATTACCCCTGAAATGCACAATTTTGAAATCGGGTGTGCGTCCCTGCATATCACCTGCATTACGGCTCGTTTTTTCAACCAGCACATCCACTGTCCTGCCAAGTTGCCGCTGCATTGCCTGCCGGGTCTGCTCGCGCATCAATGACAGCAACGTTTGCAAACGCGTATTTTTCACCGCTTCAGGTACATTATCCTCGGATTTGGCTGCAGGTGTTCCGGGGCGGGCGCTGTACTTGAAACAAAAGGCAGAGTCGTAACCCACCTGTCGAACCAGTTCCAGCGTATCCTCAAAGTCAGCATCGGTTTCACCCGGATAACCCACAATAAAATCAGAGGAGAGTGCAAGATCGGGGCAATGCTCTCGCAACGTATCTATCGTC
>CAZUVA010000092.1:0-4782 GCA_964622755.1 uncultured Zetaproteobacteria bacterium | reverse complement strand
AGCTTTGAAGTGTTGCATGATGCCCTGACAGAGATGGAAACCTGTGGGCCGATATAATGTTCCCATGCCACTTTCCTGCTTTTATTATACAGCTCGGGGAACGACAGCGCCCGAAAAGAAGCCAGCCGGATGAGGATACGGGTAACAACCCGGCTGCGTAAATTGATGCGAAATAACCCGTCCATCGTTGTCGTGAACGACACGCCACCCTCTTCCACCTTCACGTCATGTGCAGCCAGTTCATTCAATTCTTCGCCAGCCATGGCTTCAAGACCAGGCACAACAACAGCATAACAAGAAAGATTTCCCATGCCGCAACCATAGCGCCAATTTCTGTAGTGCCTACTGTCGGCTTTGCTAGCCCGCACTGATAAGGGATTCGTTGCGGGCAAAAGCCTGCCCCCGGCTTGAACGGGGGAACAAGCAAGGGTACGGTAGAATTTATGAATAGTGTGGGCTAGATTCAGCGTCTTGCAAGGCAACAATAATTCCCCACCTTGATTCGGGAAGCCAAGGAAACGTATCCATGTCATTGAATCTTCAACCCATGATGATCTCAGGAAAAGAAGTGCTGCCGCTGATTGAGGGTGGCAAGGGCGTGGCGATTTCCACCGGAGAAAGCTCCGGTGCCTGGGCCGCCGCCGGTTGCGTTGGCACCTTCTCCGCTGTCAATGCCGACAGCGTGGATGAAAATGGCGAGATCATTCGCACCGTCTATCAAGGGCGCAGCCGCATGGAGCGTTTTGACGAACTCGTGGCTCAGGGTATCAAAGGCGGCATCAGGCAGGCGCAAATCGCGCATGAAATTTCAGGCGGTGAAGGCCGCTTGCATATGAATGTATTATGGGAAATGGGCGGTGCTGAGCGTGTACTTGAGGGCGTGATGGAAGGTGCCAAAGGCATGGTTCACGGCATCACCTGCGGCGCAGGCATGCCTTTCAAACTGGCGGCGTTAGCGGCCAAATACAATGTCCATTATTACCCGATTATTTCCTCCGGGCGCGCCTTCCGGGCATTATGGTTGCGTTCTTATCGCAAACAGCCCGAACTGCTGGGCGGCGTCGTTTATGAAGATCCGTGGCTGGCGGGCGGTCATAATGGCCTGTCCAATTCGGAAAGCCCGGATGTGCCGGAAGATCCATTCCCGCGCGTGGCCACCCTGCGTAAAACCATGAATGATTTTGGCTTGCAGAACACGCCAATTATTATGGCTGGCGGCGTCTGGTATTTGCGCGAGTGGGCCAACTGGCTGAACAACCCGGAAATCGGCCCGATCACCTTCCAGTTTGGCACCCGCGCCCTGATGACGCAGGAAAGCCCTATTTCCGATTTATGGAAAAAACGCCTGATGACGTTAAAAGAAGGCGACATCAGTCTGAACCGCTTTTCACCAACCGGCTTCTATTCATCAGCGGTATATAATTCCTTCCTGCATGAACTGTATGAGCGCTCAGATAGGGAAATGGCATTTGTCGATCACCCTGCAGGCGATCACTCCGAATTATTCACTTTCGGCGTACGCAACAAGGAAGTCTATCTGACCAGACACGATCTGAAACGCGCCGAGGGTTTTATCGCCGAAGGTTTCAGCAAGGCCTTGCCCACGCCGGACTCTACGCTTGTGTTTGTTTCGCCTGAAAAAGCCAAAGAAATCCGTCAGGATCAGCTTGATTGCATGGGCTGTCTGTCACAATGCAAATTCAGCAACTGGGCTGCCAATGAGCGCGGCACCACCGGGCACAAGGCCGATCCGCGCAGTTTTTGCATCCAGAAAACGCTACAACAAATCGGCCATGGCGAAGAACCGGACAATAACCTGATGTTTGCCGGCCATGCTGCGTATCGTTTCGCCCAGGATCCGTTTTTTGACGCTGGATTTATCCCAACCACGCAACAGCTGATCGACCGTATCTGCACCGGTGACTGATTATATAGACAGCGAAAATATATTGGCTGGCTCCTCAGCTCCACTGGCGCTGGATAACGAACCCCGACAGCTTCCGCAACAACTGAATCCAGGCAAAGCTGAGTTACTGGATGATGACCTGAAACAATCATTTGATGATATCGAGTGCAGGCTGAAACATTTCACGCTTAGTTCGTCGGCTGAAGATGCAAAATATCTTGCCAGAAGCATGAAAAAGTTTATCGGGAAACTGAACGCCAATCCGCATATCCCGCTAAACTTCCGTCTGAAAGTGCTAAACTATTTTGAACATGAGCTGGACCTGTTTGATGTTGAAATGACAGCCGCTGTACTCAATGCTCACAAGATTGCTATCATGCAGGTAAAACAGGCGACTAGCACTGACAGCAGCTACTTCCCTATCCTCCTTGAGATGATCAACAATGCCCTCGAAGTCGCCATTAAACGCCTGCTGGCAAAACTGGAACAGTACAAAACACCTTCGATTATCATCACACGCCAGTTTTTTGATCTGGCCCGACTCGGTCTGGGTGTATCCACAACCATGGGAGATACAGCCCCATCGGAAACAGCGCGCCTGAACAAGATGCTGTGTAATCATGAAATGCTGCGGAAACTCAATTTTTTCGGGAAGACTCACAGCCTGCAGAAAATGATCTGGCAGGAACTTCAACATCATATCAGCGTCCTGAAACCCCGCCTTTGCCACATCGGTGACACGCCCGGAAACATCCACAGCAACAGTTTATTGGTTATCAATCTGAACAGGCCGAATGATCCCGGTCGAATCGTCGATCAACTGCCTGAACCCGTCGAATACGACTGTATCATCATGCCACTCGATACGTTCATCAAACGTCTGAACAAGGAGTTCCAAAAGGCAGAAGCCATATTGTGCAATCAACAGATGCAGAAAAAGGTACTGCATACCGAACAAGTACTGGAGAATACCCTGATCGGTTGCCGGGCAATTCTTGAGGCCCTCAAAACTGAAAAACGCGCACCCCGGCTTACCCGGGCGGGTATCAGGGTTCAGCTGGTTATGGATACCTCAAAAGCCATCATTAAAGCGTTCACAGCAACGAAAAATGGCAACGAAAAAACATCTTCCAAACCTGAATTATTTGATCCGACAAGTGCATGGAATGTGGTCGATTTCAACCAATACGGCATCTGTCTGGAACGCATGCATGCCAAACCCATGGCAGAGCTTCCTGATAGTCTCACAGGATTGAACTGGCTATTCAGCGAAGAGTATCCGGAACTTGAGTTCATTTCCCGGAAAGCCGACATAGGCCGGAATACTCAGAAACCGCCCGAACTGGGATTTATTCGCTGGGCCAGAGAAAACAGGGCTGGCGAACAACGTATCGGCATTGAATTCTTTGATGCACACTACAAACTGGCCAAAGCTGCTCTGGCGCGCGGCCAGCGGGAAATCGACCATCAACCTGTCTTACCTATACTGGTAAGACCGGGAAAATCATTGCACACAGTCATTTTTCCTGCCACGAAGATATACAAAAATATGACATTTATGATATTACAGGGCAATCAACAAGCTCATTTCAAAGTCAGGGAAATCACTGCTGCCGGCCAGAATTACACCCGGTGCGAAATATCTCGAGCCAGAGCATCAGAATCAGCTACAGATTTGAGCTAACCACCTGCTCCCAGCATGGCATAAAAGCACTCACATCAGTATAAAAATGAGGAGACAAACGGATACCGTCAGCCCGATTGGCACACACGATGCCGGCTTTCATTAGTCTCCGGTACAGGTCGGCATGACCCGCAGGATCAAGCTTGCGATGCCGGAACGTGACAATGCCGGCATAACGACCAGGCTGAACAGGAGTAATTAATTCCAGATCAGGATTTTCTTTCACCCACCCCATCAATGTTTCGGCTCTGGATAACACCAGAGATTCGACTTTCGCCATCCCGATATCCTCAAACAACGAAATGCTGGCATTCAGGGCATGGATACCGAGCATGTTCGGACTACCCGGCTCAAATCGCCGTGCCGCTGCTGCCGGCCTCCATTCGCTAGCATCAAAGTCTCCAACCCGTTCCACCATATGCCAGCCATATTGCAACAGCTTTAATTGCTCGCGTGCTTCGGATCTGGAATAAAACACCGCTAAACCTTCCGGCCCCAACATCCATTTATGTCCATCGGCCACCACGAAATCGGCAAGGCAGACTTCAACATCAAACTGCAATGCACCCAGGCTCTGAATCGCATCGACACAAAATAGAATCTCCTGATCATGGCAAAACTGACCCAGCCGGTTCAAATCCATGCGCAGGCCCGTGCCATACTGAACCGAACTGATGGTCAATAACCGCGTATGCCCGTCACACATCGACAGCAACGCAGCTTCAGGATCATCTCCCGAAATATCAGCCAGCCTCAGCTCCACCCCTTTTCCCTGCAATGATTCCCACACGATCCGGTTGGATGGAAATTCCTGATTACTCGATACAACATTGTCACCCGGTTGCCACTCCAAACCGTATGCAATCAACGACAATGCTTCCGATGTATTTTTAACCAGTGCAATATCATCTGCTGATGCTGCCCCAATTAATTTTTTCAGACGCCCGCGCAATTCACGTTCCACTTTCATCCATTGCGGATAATCAGCTGCGCCCTGTCGCATATTTTCTTCCGCAAAGGCTTTCACCACCTCGGCCACGCGCCTCGGCCACACGCCAACCGCAGCATGATTCAGATAAACCAAATCCGATCGTAGCGGGAATTCTTCTGCCAGCTCATTCATCACCCTTACTCCACCTCTGTTGGAATCATTCTGCAAGCAAAAGGCAAAACTTCATTAAGACTTTCCAAC
>CAZUVA010000091.1:0-4851 GCA_964622755.1 uncultured Zetaproteobacteria bacterium | reverse complement strand
AAACTGGCGGCGGGGCCGGGCATCAAACGCAAGCTGTTCAATCTGGCTCAGAGGCTCGGCATGCAACGCTTTGAACTGCGTCAGCAGGGTAGTGATTTGTCCGGTCTGAATGCGGTCTTATGGGGGCTGCTCGATAAAGTGGTCAATGCCAAGCTGCGTGAAAAGATGGGAGGGCGAATTCGCAGTTTTATTTCCGGCGGCGCGGCCCTGCATCCGGATATTGCTCGATTTTTACTGGCTGCCGATATCACGGTATTACCCGGTTATGGTCTGACTGAAACTGCGCCTGTGCTTTCGGTGAATCGCGAAGGTGCGATTAAACCGGCCTCCGTAGGCCCCGCCCTTAAGGGGGTGGAGTTCAGACTGCTCGATGATGGCGAACTGCTGGTCAGGGGACCAATGCTGATGCAGGGGTATTGGCGGAACCCGGAAGCTACCGCCGAGGTGATTGATGCCGATGGCTGGCTGCATACCGGTGATATTGTCGAACTGGATGATGATGGTTATGTGACCATCGTGGATCGCAAGAAGGAAATTATGGTGCTTAGCAATGGTGAAAATGTGCCGCCGGCGCTCATTGAGCAGCATCTGAATCAGGATCCGTGTTTCCTGCAAACCATGATACTGGCCGATAACCGGCCTTATGTCACTGCATTGGTGGCACCCGATGAAGCGGCCATGTCAACGCTTTGGCAGCAGGAGAAGCGAAAGGTATTGCCGCCTGACTGGCGAGAAAATAACACAGTCAAGGCATGGGTTCTTGAACGTATGCACAATGATGAACATGATTTATCCAGTTATATGCAGGTGAAGCGGTTTGCCTTTGTGGAGCAGGAATGGACGCAAGTTGACGGTTCTTTGACGCCTACGCTGAAACTGAAACGACGCAAGATTTGCGAAGTGAATGCGGAGCTGATCGAGAGCCTGTATCCGAACGACAAAACGCAAACATAGCCTGTGGAATTAAAATGGATGGGCAGGCAGGCGTATGAGCCTGTTTGGCAATTGTTGCAGCAACGTGCTCTTGAACTAGCCGATGGTAATAGCAGTGAAATCGTTTTCAGTTGCGAACATAATCCTGTTTACACGACGGGAAAACGTGGTGTGGATAATCGCTCAGGCACTGAACTTCCAGCTCCGGTTGTTTGTTCAGATCGGGGAGGGGAAATGACTTTTCATGGCCCCGGCCAGATTATGCTTTACCCGGTGATTCATTTGCGAAAGCGAGAGACAGGTGTGAAGCAGTACGTACATATCCTTGAGCAATCCTGTATAGATATGCTGAAGGAACTGGGCGTGGATTCCGGTCGTCATTGTGGGTTTCCGGGTGTGTGGACTAAGCAGGGAAAAATAGCTGCGCTTGGCATTCGAATTATTCATGGCGTGGCCTACCACGGCATGGCGCTGAATGTGAATGTTGATGCCAAATGGTTTGCCGCCATCATTCCTTGCGGTCTTCAAGCCGACGTGGTCAGTTTGTCGGATTTCATTAATCCGCCGTCATTACCCGAGCTGGCAGAACACTGGCAGAATTGTTTGAACGATCTTTTGTAGCCGGAAATACTCAAAGATTCTACCCCGAGAGGCGTTTGGCGGCGCTCATGCATAAGTGCAATTCACGTTGAAAAATAATAAAATGTCATGATTTTACACTTGCTATCGTCTATAATAGCAACGGGCGTCTTACGAGAGGTGTCGTGATTTAGAGCTGACTATAGGAGGAGCTTTATGAAGGTTAGGAATATTTTACTGGGTATGGCTCTTGCGTTGATGGCAACATTTCCAGCATATGCCGGAAATTCAACGGCAGGAACCAAGATTGGCGTTTTGACATGTAATTCAGTGCCGGGATCAGGTGTGAACCTGCTTATTCATTCAACCGTGGATATCGCATGTAAATTTGAATCAACCGACGGCAGTAGCGTTGAGCACTATATTGGGGAAACCGGTATAGGTTTTGGCATTGATATCAACTATAAACTTGAAAGACATCTGGCCTTTGCCGTATTCGCAGCCGATACAGTGCGGGGCAGTCATAAGCTGGCCGGCAAATATGGCGGCGCCGGTGCATCTGCTACTGTAGGCGTGGGAGCAGGCGCTCAAGTGCTGGTTGGCGGCAGCAACAAGAGTGTTTCGTTGCAACCTGTTATCGAGGGCAGTACGGGAGTTGGCGTTAGTGCCGGCATCACCTATCTGTTTCTGCAAGCAAAATAAGCAACAGCGATATTCTGAAATGATCAGGGAAGGCGTTTGCCTTCCCTTTTCTTTGGTTTTTTCTTATTCCGTTCAAGCAGGCCGAATGCTGATAAGGGTTTTCATCCAAACGTGTTGAGCCGGTATAATAAACCCCATCTGCTTTTTGTTTCCTGTTAAGCAATGATATGAGTAGCGGTCTCGGCCAGATGCGCGCCATA
Source organism: uncultured Zetaproteobacteria bacterium (assembly GCA_964622755.1). Taxonomy (GTDB): domain Bacteria; phylum Pseudomonadota; class Zetaproteobacteria; order Mariprofundales; family Mariprofundaceae; genus Mariprofundus. Next base: position 2,437 of record CAZUVA010000091.1, on the reverse strand, counting down.
GCTACGCGCGGCGGCGAGGGCTGCTTCCGAAACAGTGTCCGGCATGCCTTCGTGATTGCCGCTGCGTCCGTATGGCCCCCATTGTAAACCACCATCAGCATAACCGGGCAGGGATTTGGGAAAACCAACCACCAGCATGCCGTGTTCCAGAAAGTTGGAATAGAGCGCAATCATTGTTTGCTCCACGCCGCCGCCAGCTCCGCCAAAACCACCGCCGGTAGCAAAGACACCACCTACCTTGCCTTCCAGCGCGCCCTCCATCCACAGTTTGGCTGCGCGGTCGATTAATTGTTTCATCTGCCATGCCATCGAGCCCATATGTACCGGTGTTCCGAACACAATCATATCGGCGACCAGTAAATCCTGGAGCGATGTTTCTTCAGCGGTATGCAGATCAATGGATAGATCAGCTTTGCTAGCCCGTATTCCGGCCGCGATAGCCTCAGCCATTTTTTTTGTGTTTCCATAATCGGAATGATAAGCAATTAACACCTGCATGGTTTCCTCCCTAACGCGCATGAATTTTTCCACTCTGCGGTATGAACATTACCACAGGGTGGAAAAATCATGCAGGCGCGTTGTTTGTTTCATGTTAATGCAGAGCAATAAGGCAATGTTCCCTGCAAACATCACAGACTATGAATTCGGGCTGCAATTTCCAGCCATTGTGGTATACTGACATGCATGCATAGAGTGATTCCTGTTCTGATACTCGCAGCATTGATGCTGATCGCTGCGCCTTCAATACAATCGGCACCGGTTGCACGGTTATATGATATTCAGGGGGCTATTGGCCCGGCTGTTGCAGAAGATGTTGAACATGCCATCGCGGATGCTCAGGGGCAGTCGCTGTTTATCTTGCGTATGGATACGCCGGGCGGGCTGGATCTCGCCATGCGGCGCATTATTCAGGCTATTCTCGCATCCGCTGTGCCCGTTGTTGGCTATGTCGCACCCCAGGGCGCACGTGCTGCCAGTGCCGGTACATATATTCTCTACGCCTCGCACATTGCTGCGATGGCACCGGCGACCAATCTTGGTGCAGCGACACCTGTTCAGATAGGTGGAATGCCCAAGCCGGATATACCTAAACCGGAGATGCCCACTTCTCCGAACGGCACAAGGAAAACACCTGCACCTGAAGCGGTGAATAATCCGATGCAGCATAAGATGATTAATGATGCAGCTGCATACCTCCGCAGTCTGGCTCAGTTGCGGGGCCGCAATGCCGAGTGGGCCGAGCAGGCGGTGCGCAATGCAGCGTCACTGTCGGCTAATCAGGCCCTGAAACAGGGAGTAATCGATGTGATTGCCGATGACATTCCCCAGCTGTTAAGCAAGCTGGATGGGCGCACAGTTGTCACCTCTCAGGGCAAAATTACCCTGAAGACACAGGGTATGATGATTGAAACGGTTGAACGCAGTTGGCGCAGTCGGTTGCTGGCTGTCATAAGCGATCCCAATGTTGCCTATATCCTGATGTTGCTCGGTATGTACGGGCTGTTTTTCGAGCTGGCCAACCCCGGCTTTGTTCTACCCGGTGTGATTGGCGGTATATCACTACTGCTGGCTATGTTTGCCTTCCAGGTACTGCCTGTCAATATTGCCGGATTCGGCCTGATCGGGCTGGGTATTGCATTCATGATTGCCGAAGCATTTGTTCCCAGCTTTGGTGTGTTAGGGCTGGGTGGCGTGATTGCTTTTGTGGCAGGTTCTATCATGCTGATGGATACCGGCGTGCCGGGTTACGGGATATCGATGCTGTTGATTGGCTCGATATCTCTTGTCTCGGCCCTGTTTTTCATGCTGATCACGGGCATGGCAATCAGAGCCAGAATGCGACCGGTTGTCAGCGGTGCTGAAGAGTTATTGCACGATAGCGGCATCGCGCTGGAATCATTTGAGCAACATGGCCGTGTCCAGGTGCATGGTGAAACATGGCAGGCCATCAGCGATCAGCCTGTCCACAAAGGTGATGCTGTTCGCGTGACAGGGCGCGACGGGTTGATCCTGGAAATCACCGCAATTGAGCACGAAACAAAGGAGGTTCAATCATGAATATATTACTGGGTATCGGCGTTTTTATCCTCATCCTGATTTTCAGCTCATTCAGGGTACTGCGTGAATATGAGCGTGGTGTTGTCTTTATGCTGGGTCGCTTCTGGAAAGTGAAAGGCCCGGGCCTGATTCTGATCATTCCGGTGATTCAACAAATGGTGCGGGTGGATTTGCGCACGCTGGTGTTTGATGTGCCGAGTCAGGATGTGATTTCCCGCGATAATGTGTCGGTCAAGGTCAATGCGGTGATCTACTTTCGCGTCGTTGACCCTCAGAAAGCCATTATCAATGTGGAGAACTTCTTCGATGCCACCAGCCAGCTTGCTCAAACCACGCTGCGTAGTGTGCTTGGACAGCATGAACTGGATGAGATGCTGGC